>JAIXVK010000170.1 GCA_027483085.1 Comamonadaceae bacterium
AACCCGTCTCCCAAATTCAATACCAAGGCCCGCGCCATGACTGCCCTGCTCGACTGCATCGAACTCGAATCCGCCCCCAACCCCACGGCCGCCGTCATCTGGATGCACGGGCTGGGCGCTACCAGCGATGACTTTGCAGGCTTGGTGCCCGAGCTGGACTTGGACGGCTGCAAGCCCATCCGCTTTGTGTTTCCGCAGGCGCCCAGCATCCCGATCACCATCAACGGTGGTTATGTGATGCCCGGCTGGTACGACCTGTACGGCATGGACCTGGTGAGCAAGCAGGATGCGGCGGGCATCCAGCGCTCCGAGGCGGCGATTGCGGCGCTGGTGGAGCGCGAAATGGCGCGTGGCATCGCGGCCGATCACATCGTGTTGGCGGGTTTTAGCCAGGGCTGCGCCATGGCGCTGCACACCGCGCTGCGCCTGCCGCACAAAATTGCCGGCGTCATGGCCTTGTCCGGCTACCTGCCGCTGGCAGACCGCTTTGCCACAGAGCGCAACGCCGCCAACGCCACCACCCCCATCTTCATGGCCCACGGCACCCAAGACCCGGTGGTGATCTTGAAGCGCGGCGAAGACTCGCGCGACGCGCTGGCCGCCCTCGGCCACCCGGTGCAATGGCACACGTACCCCATGCCGCACAGCGTGCACCCGCGTGAGATTGCGGAAATTGCCGCCTTTTTGAAGCAGGTGCTGCCCGCGTGATGGAGACTGTTCGCCCCCTGGTGCTAGGCATTGACTTCGGCACCTCGAATTCCGCTTGCGCGCTGATTGACGCGCGCGGCGCCTTGCAGGTCATCCCGCTGGACGGCGCCAAGGCTGAAATGCCCACCGCCCTGTTTTTTGCCAGCGAAACCCACAGCGTGCTGTATGGCGCGGAGGCCATGCAGGCCTACCTGAACGGCACTGAGGGTCGCTTGCTGCGCTCGCTCAAAAGCCTGATGGGCAGCCGCCTGATGGACGAGTACACCGCCGTGGGCGACAAAAGCATCCGCTTTTTTGACATCGTGGTGCTGTTCTTCAAAGAGCTCAAGCGCCGCTGCGAAGCCCATGTGGGCCAGCCCCTGACCCACGCCATGCTGGGCCGCCCGGTGCACTTTGTGGACGACGATGCCGAGCGTGACCAGCTGGCCCAAGAGACACTGGGCCGCGCCGCGCTGGAGGCAGGCTTCACCCACATTGCCTACCAGCTCGAGCCCATTGCCGCAGCGCAGGACTACGAGCAGCGCGTAGCCAAAGAGACTACGGCTCTGGTGGTAGACATTGGCGGCGGCACCTCGGACTTCACAGTCATCCGCCTCAACCCTGAGCGCAGTGCAGTGGGCGACCGCACAGCGGACATTCTGGCAACCACCGGCGTGCATATTGGCGGCACCGACTTTGACCGGCTGCTGGACCTGGCCACCGTGATGCCCCACTTGGGCTACAAGCATGTGGGCACCGGCGGGCGCATTGTGCCCAGCAGCGTGTTTTTTGACCTGAGTACCTGGCACCTGATCCACCAGGCGTACACGCGTAAGTCCATGCACTTTGCCAAAGAGCTGTGGACCGACTACACCGACCAGACCCTGCACCGCCGCCTGATGGACGCACTGGAAGAGCAACACGGTCACCGCATGCTGGCCAGCGTGGAAGCTGCCAAGATCGCCTGCTCCATCAGCGGTGACAGCGCAGCAGTGGAGCTGGACTTTCTGGACCGTAGCCTGGCCCCCACCGTGGACCCAGCGAACATGGAAGTCGCCCTGCACGCATCGCTGGCGCAGGTGGTGCAATGTGCCCAAGACTGCGTGGCCGCTGCGGGCTTGAGCGCTGTGGACGCGGTGTACCTGACCGGTGGTTCGTCCGCACTGCGCACGCTGATAGCAGCGCTGCGCCAAGCCATGCCCGAAGCCACGCTGGTGGAAGGCAACCGGTTTGGTGGTGTGGCCGCCGGGTTGGCGTGGGCGGGTGCGGTTCACCCGTATTGATTTGCTATTTATTTAGGAGCTGCTCGCGCACATTCCACGAGCGCTAGCGGCACTTTTTATAAAAACCACGAATACTCAAAGAGCAAGCCGCAGCTTGCTCACCAGCCTTTCAAAACGCGCACTCGGCAGCGACAGCAAGGCCTCACGTGCCACCCAGCGCACCCCACGCACCTCTTCCCACTGCGGGCTTAAAGGCGCGGATGCATCGCCCCGGAACAGGTACAAAAAGTCGTGGTGCACGTGCGCGCCCTCGCCTTTGGCGGGATTGGCGGGAATCGCATGGCTATCGATGTCGATCAGTGGCGCATCCAAGTTTTGGGTAGCAGACTGAGCCAAGCGCACGTTCACGCCCGTCTCTTCCTCCACCTCCCGCGCGGCAGACACCTCTAGCCGGTCCAGGCCTTCGTGGTGGCCGCCGGGCTGTAGCCAGCGGTTCAGAGTGCGGTGGTAGATCAGCAGCACCTTGTCTGCATTCCGGTCGTACACCAACCCGCTGGTGGTGATGTGACCTTGCATGTTGGCGCGTGAAAAAGGGTCTGCTGAGGTGTCGCCCAGCTGACCAGCGATGGCTTGCAAGCCTGCGGTCTCAGCGGGAAAACCCGCCATGTATTTGTGCAGTTCAGACAGCGCGTGAGTCCGGAGTTCAGCCGGGCTGGCCAAGGTTTCAGGCAGCATGTGGGTCTCCCAATGCCGCATGCAGCATCTCAATAAACACCCGCGTCTTGGGCGGCATGAGTTTGCGGCCGGGGAAGACAGCGGATATCGGCATGCGGGGAAAACACCAATCGGGCAGGATGCGCACCAGCGCATTGCGACGCACATCGGCTTGGGCAAATACATCGGGCACTGCGCCAATGCCGGTGCCCGCCAGCACCATGCGCAACAGCAGGTCCGGCGCGTTGGCCGCAAAGCGACCCGGCGGCACAGCCGTCCACTCCTGCTCACCGTTCACCAGGCGCCAAGGCATCGGCTCCCCGTTGCCACCCAGCAAGCGAACCGCTTGGTGCTGCAGCAGGTCTTGCGGCACTAGGGGCGTGCCATGTTCGGCCAGGTAGTGGGGCGAGGCATACACCCCTGTCGACATAAGGCTCAAGCGTCTTGCAGCGAGCAGGCTGTCGTCCGGCAAGGCTCCGATGCGCACCGCAACGTCAAATCCTTCACCGAGCAAGTCCACCCGGCGGGCAGATAAATCCAGCTCCAGCGAAATGTCGGGGTACATGGCCACAAACGCGCCCAACATATCGGCCAGCAACAAATTGGCAATGTCGGCCGGCATGGAGACGCGCAGCCGTCCGGTGGGCGTGGCCTGGCGGCGCTCGCTCAGGGCGGCCACGGCCTCCACCTCCAGCACTACTTGTTTGGCGTGCTCCAGCAGTTGCTGGCCGAACTCGGTGAGCGTCTGGCGTCGGGTGGTACGCAGCAACAGGCGTTCGCCCAAGCGTTGCTCGAGGGCCGCGAGCCGGCGCGACACACTGGACTTGGGCAGCCCCACCTTGTCGGCCGCGCGGCTGAAGCTGCCCAGCTCCGCCACGCGGGCAAAGATAAGCAGGTCATTTGGGTCGATGGCAGTGGAGTGGAGCGTGCTTGATTGTTCCATAGCAACAACAATCATATCCATTTCGAAGGATTTTCAGGTTTATTGATGAGGAATAAAGTTCACCCATCGCAAACGACTTCCCTTTTGAAAGGAAACCATCATGTCCTCCAGCAACACTTCTAATACAGCTCAAAACGCACTCAACCTCGCAGGCCGCGTGCTCTTGGCTGCCCTGTTTTTACCTGCCGGCATCAGCAAGCTGACCGGCTTTGAAGGCACCGTGGGTTACATCGCTTCCGTCGGTTTGCCGCTGCCCGCAGTCGGCGCTGTGCTCGCTCTGCTGGTGGAAATCGTCGGCAGCGTGGCGCTGATCGCCGGCTTCGGTACCCGCATTGCAGCGCTGGTGCTGGCAGCATTCACGCTAGTGGCGAGCTTCTTTTTCCACGCTTTCTGGGCTGTGCCTGCTGACCAAGCCTTCATGGTGCAACTGCTGTTCTTCAAGAACGTGGCTGTGGTGGGTGGCTTGTTGGCCCTGGCCGCCAACGGCGCCGGCGGCTGGAGCCTGGACGCACGCCGCGCATAAATACTGGCACCTCGCACACAGCGCATCAACCACAGGCCGCCTTTGCGGCCTGTCCGTCCGTTCAACCCCAAGGAGATCACCATGACAGTTCAACACCCCCGCACCATGGAGCGCCTGGTGGCAGGACAAGCCACCTCGGATGGCGCAGGCGTCAAGCTCACCCGCGTGCTGACCCAGAACCTGCAGCACCGCCTGGACCCTTTCCTGATGCTCGATGCCTTTGGCAGCGACAACCCGGATGACTACATTGCCGGCTTCCCCGAGCACCCGCACCGGGGGTTCGAGACCGTGTCGTACATGCTCAGCGGCCGCATGCGCCACCGCGACAGCGCGGGCCACGAAGGCCTGGTCACAGACGGTGGTGTGCAGTGGATGACTGCTGCGCGCGGCGTGATCCACTCTGAGATTCCGCATCAAACCGAAGGCCGCATGGAAGGCTTTCAGCTCTGGCTGAACCTGCACAGCAGCGAAAAGATGGGCGCCCCGTGGTACCGCGACATCCAGGCGACCGGCCTGCCCAAAGTCACGACCGACCAAGGCGTGCAACTGACCGTGATTGCCGGCGAGAGCCATGGCACCGCGGGCGCGGTACAGCGAGAGAAAACCCAGCCGCTGTACCTGGATGTGCACATGCCCGCCGGCAGCACCTTCAGCCAACCTCTGCCCGCCACGCACAACGCGTTCATTTATGTGTACCGCGGCGAGGTACAAGTGGGCGAGAAGACTGTGCCCGCCCAGCGCATGGCCATCTTCAGCAACGATGCGACCAGCGATGGCGTAACGATTAACGCCAGCGCGGACGCCAAATTCCTGCTGATTGCCGGCAAGCCCCTGAAAGAGCCCATCGTGCAATACGGCCCCTTTGTCATGAACTCGCAACAAGAGATCTATCAGGCGCTGAGCGACTTCCGGGATGGGGTCTTGGGTGCGCCGTCAGCCGCTTGAATGACTCCTTGCCCTAAGCTCGGGCCATGACTGACTCCACACGCCCCGCTGCGACGCCCCCCATCGTCAACCTTGCCCTCCAAGGCGGGGGCTCGCATGGGGCGTTCACCTGGGGCGTGCTGGACGCACTGCTCGAAGACGGACGGCTGGACTTTGAGGGCATCAGCGGCACCAGCGCCGGAGCCATGAATGCGGTGGCGCTGGCCCACGGCTTTGCACAAGCCGAGGGCAAATCGCGCAAAGTAGCCAGAGACAGCGCCCGCCAGTCGCTGGCAGATTTTTGGGAAGGCGTGGTCAACATGGGCGCGCTCAGCAGCACATTGGCCGGCGTCCATAAGGTGCCCTTCGATTTGCTGTTCGGAGGGCTCTCTGCCCTCACCGGCTCAGCTTCCCCCAGTCAGATACTTTCCGACGCGGTGACCAGCTTTTGGACGCAGGCCGTATCACCCTACCAAAGCAACCCGCTGGACATCAACCCCCTTCGCACCTTCCTGGAGCGGCAAATGGACTTTGAGCGTCTGGCCGCCTACCAGCCGCTGAAGGTGTTTGTGGTGGCCACCAAAGTGCGCACCGGCAAGGCCGAGATTTTCTCGGGCAAGCGACTTACCGCCGATGCCGTGATGGCTTCCGCCTGTCTGCCCACGGTGTTTCAGGCGGTGGAGATTGAAGGTGAGCATTACTGGGACGGGGGCTACGCCGGCAACCCCGCCATTCACCCGCTGATTTACGAGTGCAAAAGCCCGGACGTGATGCTGGTGCAGATCAACCCGATCGAGCGACACAAGCTGCCCACCACGGCGGCTGGTATTCTGGACCGCTTGAACGAAATCACCTTCAACTCAGCGCTGATTGCAGAGATGCGCGCTATCGACTTTGTGAAGCGCCTGCTGGCCGAGGGCAAGTTGGACCAGGCGCGCTACAAAAATGTGCTGATGCACCGCATCGATGGCGGCAGCATTCTGGAGGGCTACCCGGCCTCCACCAAGTCAGACACCGACGCCAAGCTCATCCACACCCTGCGGGACCTGGGCCGCGCCTCTGCCAAAGAGTGGCTTAAAAAACATGTGGCCTCCATCGGGGTGGAGTGCAGCATCAACATCGCCACCGACTACCTCGACGAC
>JAIXVK010000132.1 GCA_027483085.1 Comamonadaceae bacterium
CTCGCGCACGCTCTCCGCGCTACTCGCCTCCATCGCGGCCGTCTCGCTGCTGGTGGGCGGCATCGGCGTGATGAACATCATGCTGGTGAGCGTGACCGAGCGCACCCGCGAGATCGGCCTGCGCCTGGCCATCGGCGCGCTGGAACGCGAGGTGCTGCTGCAGTTCCTGATCGAGGCGGTGGTGCTCGCCTCACTGGGCGGCCTGCTGGGGGTCGCGCTGGCCACTGTCGCGTCTTTGGGCCTGGCCGCGCTGATGCAGATCCCCTACAGCTTCAACCTCGGGGTGAACCTGATGTCGTTTGCCTTCTCGGCGGCCATTGGCGTGGTGTTTGGTTTTGTGCCCGCCCGGCGAGCCGCACGGCTGGACCCGATCGAGGCACTGCGGCACGAATAAAGCGGGCCTGAGGAGTTTTGATTAAAAAACGCCTCTAGCCCTCTATTTACTTGCGCAAGAAGCTACTTATTTGATAGCAACGCCGCAACCGCGCGGGGGTAAATGCGGTGCTCCTGCGTGAGCACCCGGGCGGACAGGGTTTCGGCTGTATCGCCGGGCAGCACGGGCACCACGGCTTGCTCCAGAATCGGCCCGTGGTCCAGCTCAGGCGTGACCAAGTGCACCGTGGCACCGGCAAATTTGCAGCCGGCATCCAGCGCCCGCTGGTGGGTGTGCAAGCCGCCAAAAGCCGGCAACAGCGAGGGGTGGATGTTCACCAAGCGCCCGGCATATTTCTCCACAAAACCCGCGGTGAGGATGCGCATGAACCCGGCCAGCACCACCAGCACCGGCGCTTGCGGCGTGTCGTAGCGGTTGATCACCTCAGCCAGCGCTGCATCAAACGCTTCGCGGTCAGCATAGGTTTTATGGTCCAGCACATGGGTATCCAAGCCCTGCTCTTTGCCGAACACCAAGCCGCTCGCGGTGCCTTTGTTGCTAATAACCGCCGCCACACGGGCGCCATAACGGCTCGCCCAGTCTTCTTTTTGGGATGCGCGCACGATGGCGGCCATGTTGGAGCCACCGCCAGAGATCAAAATCACAATGTTTTTCATAACTGGCTGAATTATGACCACCCCCCTCCTGCTCTCCCCTGTCGAAGCCCGCGTGCTGGCCACCCTGATGGAAAAAGCCCGCACGGTGCCCGACAGCTACCCCCTGACACTGAACAGCCTGCTGCTAGGCTGCAACCAAAAGACCAGCCGGGAGCCGCTGATGGAGCTGAGCGAGTCTGAAGTCAGCAGCGCCGTCGACAGCCTGCGCGAGGCCGGCCTGGTGCACGAGACCAGCGGCGGACGCGCCGTCAAGTTCACCCACAACGCCCAACGCGGCATCGGAGTGCCCGAACAAAGCGCGGTGTTGCTGGGCCTGTTGATGCTGCGCGGCCCGCAAACGGCTGCCGAGCTGCGCCTGAATGCCGAACGCTGGTACCGTTTTGCCGACACCTCGTCGGTCGAAGCGTTTCTGGACGAGCTGCAGGAACGCAGCGAAGAAAAAGGCGGCCCCCTGGTCATCAAGCTGGACCGCGCACCCGGCGCCCGCGAACAACGTTGGGCCCACCTGCTGTGCGGGCCGGTCGACGCCAGCGCTGCGGTCATCAGCCGGTCTGGCGCTGCAGCGGGCCCCGCCAGCGCGGAGCTCCAGGCCCGGGTCACCCAACTCGAGGCCGAGGTTGCCGACCTGCGCGCCACAGTGCAAAAACTGTGCGCCGAACTCGGAATGTCGCAACCTGGACAAGAATAAAAGAACGATCGTGCTAAAACACGGGATAACGTTCAGCTGAACCGGATATCTAGACTGAGGAGACTGCAATGGACTTGGCTTTCACGCCTGAAGAACAGGCTTTTCGCGAAGAGGTGCGCACCTGGGTACACGCCCATCTGCCCGCTGATATCGCCCACAAGGTGCACAACGCCCTGGAGTTGACCCGCGAGGACCACCAGCGCTGGGCCAAGATCTTGGGTGCCAAGGGCTGGCTGGGTTTCGGCTGGCCCAAGGAATTCGGCGGCCCTGGCTGGACGGCCATCCAGAAGCATTTGTTTGAAGAAGAATGCGCGCTTGCCGGCGCACCGCGGGTCATTCCCTTCGGCCCGGTGATGGTGGCGCCGGTCATCATGGCCTTTGGCAACGCCGAACAGCAGCAGCGCTTTTTGCCCGGTATTGCCAGCGGCGAAGTCTGGTGGAGCCAAGGCTACAGCGAACCGGGCTCTGGCTCGGACCTCGCCTCGGTCAAGACCCGCGCAGAGCGCCAGGGCAATAAATACATTGTCAACGGCCAGAAGACCTGGACAACGCTGGGCCAACACGGCGAGTGGATCTTCTGCCTGGTGCGCACCAGCAATGAAGGCAAGCCACAAACCGGCATCAGCTTTTTGCTGATCGACATGAAGAGTCCCGGCGTGACGGTGCGCCCCATCATCATGCTCGATGGCGGCCACGAGGTGAATGAAGTCTTTTTCGACAACGTGGAAGTCCCGGTGGAGAACCTGATCGGCGAAGAAAACAAGGGCTGGACCTACGCCAAACACCTGCTCAGCCACGAGCGCACCAACATTGCCGACATCAACCGCTCCAAGCGCGAGCTGGAGCGCCTCAAGCGCATCGCCAAGCGCGAAGGCGTGTGGGAGGACAGCCGCTTCCGCGACGAAATCGCCAAGCTGGAAGTGGACGTCGTTGCGCTCGAGATGATGGTGCTGCGCGTGCTGTCGGCGGAGAAGAGCGGCAAGAACTCGCTGGACATTGCGGGCCTGTTGAAGATCCGTGGCAGCGAGATCCAGCAGCGCTACAGCGAGCTGATGATGCTGGCCGCCGGTCCTTTCGCCCTGCCGCTCATCCGCGAAGCCATGGAGGCCGGCTGGCAAGGCGACGCCGCTGCTGGCGCCCTGGGTGGCTTCCCCGGCGGTGAAGTGGGCAATGCGCCCTTGGCCTCCGCTTACTTCAACCTGCGCAAGACCACCATCTATGGCGGCAGCAACGAAGTGCAACGCAACATCGTGGCTCAAGTTGTCCTTGGCTAGCGCCATAGGACAACCCGGGCCCAGCCGACAAGACGAGCACCCCCAAGCCCCCTCTCAGAAGGGGGCTCCAGAAAGAGCTTCGCTCACTATTGGAGAGAGTTATGGACTTTGATTTTTCTGACGACCAGGAACAACTGCGCGACGCGGTGCGCAAATACGTTGACAAGGGCTACACCTTCGATCGCCGCCGCGCGGCCGAAAAAGCCGGTGGCTTTGATGCCGCCGCCTATGCCGAGCTGGCAGAGCTGGGCTTGACCGGCCTGTATGTGCCGGAAGACGATGGCGGCATGGGGTTAGGCCCCATCGAAGGCATGGTGGTGATGGAGGAGCTGGGCCGCGGCATGGTGATGGAGCCTCTGGCGCAGAGCCTGATCGCAGGTGCCGTGTTGGCAGGCTATGCGGATGCCGCCACCCGCGCTGCGTGGCTGCCCGGTTTAGCCAGCGGCGAAAAGCTGGTGACCCTGGCCTACCAAGAGCGCGGCAGCCGCTACGCCCTGGACGCTATTGCAGGAAAAGCGCACCAGGCGCCCGGTGGCTATGTGCTGAACGCTACAAAAAGCATAGTGGCTGCTGGCGACAAAGCCGATGCGTACATCGTCTCCGCCAAGGTCAACAGCGTGATGGGCCTGTTTTTGGTAGAGCGCGAATCTGCGGGCGTCAGCACCCGGGGCTACAACACCCAGGGCGGTGGCCGCGCAGCAGAAGTCGCCTTCAAAAACGCCCCCGCCACCTTGATTACCACCCAAGGCCAGGCTGCACTGGAACACGCGGTGGACATTGGCATTGCCGCCACCTGCGCAGAGGCCGTGGGCGTGATGGACAAGACGCTGGACATCACCGCCGAGTACATGAACACCCGCAAGCAGTTCGGTGTGGCGATCAGCAGCTTCCAGGCACTTCGCCATCGCATGGCCGACATGAAGATGCAGCTGGAACTGGCCCGCTCCATGAGCTACTACGCCAGCCTCAAACTCAATGCACCTGCGCCCGAGCGCCGTGCAGCCATGGCCCGCGCCAAATACCAGCTGGGTACCAGCATGCGCTTCATCAGCCAGCAAGCAGTGCAGCTGCACGGTGGCATTGGCGTGACGGACGAGTACATCGTGAGCCACTACTTCCGCAAGCTCACCGAACTGGAAATGAGCTTCGGCGACACCCTGCACCACCTGGGTGAAGTGTCGGCCCGCATGCAGGACACGGCAGGCGTGTTCGCCTGATACGTCAGCGCTGCACGAGAAGCCCGGTGACTGCAAAGTACCGGGCTTTTTTTCAGACTCTAAAA
>JAIXVK010000160.1 GCA_027483085.1 Comamonadaceae bacterium
CCACGAGGGCCGGTAGGCGCCAGGTTCGGAGGTTCGAAAGCATCAGCAGTCTCCCAATGGGGCTTGTGGCCGTGGCTTACAGGCTGACCACTTGCATTCCGGGCAAGCCCGCCAAGCCGGGCAGGGTGGGGGCGGGCAGGTCTTCGGCGTCGAAGGCCTTGTCCCCATTCTCGTCCGCAATGCCGGTAGGGCGGATATTTTTGAAGTCGTGCTTGGTGTGGTCCATCAGGTGCGACGGAACCACGTTTTGCAGCGCGGTGAACATGGTCTCGGCACGGCCGGGGTATTGCTTTTCCCAGTCGCGCAGCATGTTGCCGATCTGCACCCGTTGCAGGTTGGTCTGGCTGCCGCACAGCGAGCAAGGGATGATCGGGAACTCGCGGTGCGCTGCCCAGCGGATCAGGTCTTTTTCGGCCACATAAGCCAGCGGGCGGATCACTACGAATTCGCCGTTGTCGCTGGTCAGTTTGGGGGGCATGCCTTTGAGCTTGCCACCGAAGAACATGTTCAGGAAGAAGGTCTGCAACATGTCGTCGCGGTGGTGGCCCAGTGCGAGTTTGTTGCACTTGAGCTTGCGTGCCACGTTGTACAAAATGCCCCGGCGCAGGCGGCTGCACAGGCTGCACATGGTTTTGCCCTCGGGGATGTTGCGCTTGACGATGGAGTAAGTGTCCTGCGTCTCGATGTGGAACTCCACACCCAGCTTGGCCAGGTACTCGGGCAGGATGTGCTCAGGAAAGCCGGGTTGCTTCTGGTCGAGGTTGACTGCCACGATCTCGAAGTTGATCGGTGCGCGCTGCTGCATCTTGAGCAGGATGTCGAGCATGCCGTAGCTGTCTTTGCCGCCTGACATGCAGACCATGACGCGGTCGCCTTCTTCGATCATGTTGAAGTCGATGATGGCTTGGCCGACCTGGCGGCACAGGCGCTTCTCGAGCTTGTGGGTTTCGCGCTCGATCTTGAGTTCTTTGTTGCGGTTGGCGGTGGCTTCTGCAGCCTCCGCGTCGGCGATGGTGTCTTCTTCAACCCATGTGGCGTTCATAGTGTTCTCTTTCCTTGTTGCAGTGTTCGCGCGGCGGGGTGGCTTACCACTGCCCGGTTTCCATGCGGATGGCAACTTCACAGTCTTCAAAAATTTCCAGTTTCGCGATCTTGACCCGCACGCCCAGCACGCCGGGCAATTGCATCAGCCGGTGGGCCAGTTTGCCGATCAGCGTTTCCAGCAGGTTCACATGCTCGGCAGTGCACTCCGTGATGATGATCTGGCGCACCTTGCGGTAGTCCAGCACATGGTTGATGTCATCGTCATGCGGCAACAGCGGCTGGGTGCCCAGGCTTAACTCAGCGTCTACCTGAATGGGTTGGGGCGCGAGCTTTTCTGATTCCAGAATGCCCAAGTTGGCGTCAAAGCGCAGGCCCGTGAGGGTCAGGGTTTGGTGACCGGTGCCGGCCTTCATGCTCTCATCACGCATTGGCGCCTTTCATTCGGAATACTTCAACGCCTACCCCTGCACAGTCGGGGTACACGTCAGGTTTTTGGGTGGATAGGCGCACGGCGCGCACTTGTGGGTGCGCCAGCATCTGCTGCACGAGCTCATCGCACAAAGTTTCTTGCAGCTCGACATGGCCGCGCGCCACACGGCTGGCAATCAGCTGGCGCACAAAGTCGTAGTCCACCACTTCGGAGAGGCTGTCGGAAGTCGGCGTGCTGCCCTCAAATGGCACAAACAGCTCCACATTGAAAACCAGCCGCTGGGTGACCCCTTTTTCAAAGTCGTGCGCGCCGATGCGCACTTGCACCACATGGTCCTTCAAAAAAAGGCGGCGGCATTCCAGCGCCAGGGTGACGAACGGATCGTGGCTCATGGGCGTGTTTTCTCGGGTTGGTCATCCACCGCAAACATCACGTCGCGGGCCAGCGGCACAAGGTGCTGGCCGTTGTCCACGCACAAGGTGGTGCCGGTGATGCAAGGGTTTTCCGCCAGAAACAGGCAGGTGGCGGCCACTTGGCCGGGGTCAATCGGCTCGCGCAGCAAATTCACCCGGGCGGCTTTATCGAAGTTTTCTTGCGTTTGCGGGCCGCTCAGAAACATCAGGCCCGGCGCCACACCGCACACCCGTACCGCAGGTGCGAGCGCCTGTGCCTGCAGGGCAACCGCTCGTTCGAGTGCGAGTTTGCTGACGGTGTATGAAAAATAATCCGGGTTCAGGTTGAACACTTTTTGGTCCAACACGTGAATCACGCTGTGCCCGCCCGCCAATGCGTCAGGGTCGAGGCTGTTGGCCATCCAGCGTGAGAGCGACAGGGGCGCCATCAGGTTCACTTCGAGTTGCTGGCGTGCGCCCTCGGTGTCGATGGCGTCGCCAGCATCGGGCTCGAAACTGCTGGCGTTGTTGACCAGACAGTGCAGGGGGCCTGATTTGACGGCAATCTCGGCAATCAAATCGCGGCGGCTGGTCTCATCGGCCAGGTTGGCGTGAATCGCATGTGCCTCATACCCTTGTGCCCGCAGCTGTGCGCACAGCGCGAGGGCGGCATCCGCACTGCGTTGGTAATGGCACCAGACCTCCCAACCCGCAGCCGCAAAGCGGGTGCAAATCAAGGCGCCCAAACGGTGGGCTCCGCCGGTAACGAGTACGCGCTTCAACACAAATGATTCCTGAAATGGGAGTGGGGCGAGGGGGAAAGATAATCTTTGGCTTTACGCAACATAAAACAAACATCTATGTCCACGACGGAAAACATTCCGGCCAACCTGACCCGAATTATCGCGGATGCCATCGAGAAAGCCGGTGGATGGTTGGGATTTGACACATTCATGGCCATGGCTTTGTATGCGCCGGGGCTGGGCTACTACACCAATGGCTCGACCAAGTTCGGCCAAATGCCCCAAGGCGTGAGCACCGCAGAGGGCGTGCAGGGCGCGGGTAGCGACTTTGTCACGGCCCCTGAGATCAGCCCGCTGTTCGGTCAGGCACTCGCCCGCCAAGTCGCCCAAGTGCTGGAGGCCACCGGGACGGACGAGGTGTGGGAGTTTGGCGCCGGCACCGGTGCGCTGGCGGGGCAGTTGCTCGATGCGCTGGGCGACCGGGTGCGCCGGTACACGATTGTGGATCTCTCAGACTCCCTTAAAGCCCGCCAGCGTGAGCGCTTGGCCCGGCACGCCGACAAGGTGCAATGGGTGAGCGAACTGCCGGCCGTCATGCGAGGAGTAGTGGTGGGGAACGAGGTACTGGATGCGATGCCGGTTCAGCTTCTGGCGCGGGTGGCCGGTGTGTGGCACGAGCGCGGTGTGACGCTTTCTGGTGGCGACCTCGTCTGGGCAGACCGCTTGACCGATCTGCGCCCCCCGCTGGAGGTGGATGGCGAGCACGACTACCTGACCGAGATCCACGCCCAAGGCGACGCGTTTGTGCGCACCTTGGCAGACCGCTTGCAGCTGGGCGCTGCTTTGTTGCTGGACTATGGTTTTCCGGAGAGTGAGTACTACCATGTACAGCGGTCCGGCGGCACCGTGATGTGCCACCTTGCCCACCAGGCCGACGCCAATCCGCTGGATCGTGTGGGCCTGAAAGACATTACTGCGCATGTCAACTTCACCGGCACCGCGGTGGCCGCGCAAGACGCCGGCATGGACGTGCTGGGCTACACCAACCAAGCGCACTTCTTGATCAATTGCGGCATGGTCGAGGCCATGCAGTCTCAAGATTTGGCAGCCCGTGTGGCGGCCAGTAAGTTGCTCATGGAGCACGAAATGGGCGAGCTTTTCAAGGTGATTGCCATC
This sequence comes from Comamonadaceae bacterium, assembly GCA_027483085.1. Lineage (GTDB taxonomy): Bacteria > Pseudomonadota > Gammaproteobacteria > Burkholderiales > Burkholderiaceae_C > Allorhodoferax. Next base: position 3,786 of record JAIXVK010000160.1, read on the forward strand.
GGGCGGGGGGTGGACACGCCCTTGCTGGGCTTCGCCCGTGGCGACCGGACCCACCGGCTTTAATCTGAGCCGCCGGGTCAAGGCGATGGCAGTGCATGGGTTTGACCTGCGTCAGTACAAACCCGGATAGCTGAGGCTACAATCTAAATGCGAATTATTTTTATTCGTGACGGCGTCCGTTTATTGCGGTCGCTATAGATTCAAGAGCCCGCTTCATGAAACGCACATTTTTGACCTCCTTTTTCCGGCTCGCCGTCTTGGGCGCAGCCATGGGCAGCGCTGCATGGGTGCAAGCGCAATCCGTTACGCCTTCTGCCGAGGGCATCGTGGTGTACAACGCCCAGCACGCCAGCCTGACACAGGCATGGGTCGAGGCCTTTACCAAGGAAACCGGTATCAAGGTGACCTTGCGCCAAGGCGGTGACACCGAGCTGGGCAACCAGTTGGTGCAAGAAGGGGGCTCATCCCCTGCCGATGTGTTTTTGACGGAAAACTCCCCCGCCATGACGCTGGTAGATGGCGCAGGTTTGTTTGCGCCGCTAGACCCCGCGACCATCAACCAGGTGGCACCCAACTTCCGTACGGCCCATGGCCGCTGGGTCGGTATTGCCGCGCGCAGCACCGTGTTTGTGTACCGCAAAACCAAATTTAGCAAAGACCAGTTGCCCAAATCCATCATGGATCTTGCCAAGCCCGAGTGGAAAGGCCGCTGGGCTGCCGCTCAGGCCGGTGCGGACTTTCAGGCCATTGTGAGTGCCATGTTGGAGCTCAAGGGAGAGGCTGCCACCTTGGCTTGGCTCAAGAGCATGAAAGAGAACGTGGTTCCGTTTAAGGGCAACAGCATTGCCATGAAGGCGGTCAATGCGGGTCAGGTGGATGGTGCGGTGATCTACCACTATTACTACTACGGCGACATGGCCAAGACCGGCGAGAACAGCGAAAAGGTGGGCCTGCACTACTTCCGCAACGAAGATCCGGGCGCTTTTGTCAGCATTTCCGGTGGCGGCGTGCTGGCCTCCAGCAAGCACAAAGCCGAGGCCCAGGCTTTTGTGAAGTGGATCACCGGCAAAGGCGGCCAAGAGATTTTGCGCACCGGCTCTTCGTATGAATACGCGGTGGGCCAAGGTGCCGCTTCGCATCGTAGCCTTGTGCCGCTGGCTGACTTGCAGGCCCCCAAAGTCGAGCCGGCCAAGCTCAATAGCCGGAAAGTGTCCGACCTGATGACGCAGGCTGGTTTGCTGTAAGCCTTGTTGTGACCACTCTTGCGGTGCATGTGAATGCGCCCCCGGCTCGCATGGTGCGCCGGGGGCGTTTGTCGTGGGTAGCAGGCGCGGCTTTGCTGGTGTCGGCATTGGCGTTGCTGCCTTTGGCTTTTGTCGTCTGGGTAGGCGTTCAAAGTGGCTGGGATGTGGTGGCAGCGCTGGTCTTCCGGCCCCGTGTCGGTGAGCTGTTGCTCAACACCAC
>JAIXVK010000020.1 GCA_027483085.1 Comamonadaceae bacterium
GCCACCTCGGCAGGCCGCCCCAAACGGCCGGCAGCGTGGGCCGCCACCAGCATGGCGTGGGTGGCGGGGTCTTCGGAGAGTTTGCTGACCATGGGCGTTTCAATAAAGCCCGGGCCCACCGCATTCACCCGTACACCTTGCGCGCTGTACTCCAGTGCCGCCACCTGGGTCAGCCCCACCACGCCGTGCTTGGCGGCGGTGTAGGCCACCGAGCCGCTAAAGCCCACTGCGCCCAGCACCGAGGCCATGTTGACGATGGAGCCGCCGCCATGCTTGAGCATGGCCTCGATCTGGGCCTGCATGCCATAAAACACGCCACTGAGGTTGATGTTGAGCACACGGGCCCAGCCGTCCAGCGGATAGTCGGCCGTGGGCGCGGTGGGGCCGGCAATGCCGGCGTTGTTGACCGCAATATCCAGCCGGCCGTAATGCACCACCGCACGCGCGACCAGGGCCTGCGCCTCGGCGGGCTTGCCCACATCGGCTGCCACAAAAATCGCCTCGCCGCCTTGCGCGCGGACCAAGGCTACGGTGTCGGCACCTGCGTCCAACTGCACATCAGACACCACGACACGGGCACCCTCACGCGCCAACAACAAGGCCACCGAACGGCCTATGCCCGACGCGGCACCGGTCACCAGCGCCACTTTGTGTTTCAACATTGCATTTCTCCTGCCATGGACGTGCGGCAAGACACCGCATCAAAGCAGGTTAGAAGGTGCGGTGTGGCATGTCGGTTCGCTGCCGAACGGTCTTCAATCGGCCGCGCGGGCGCTGGCCGGCGAACCGGGCTCGTATTTGCGCCACACCCGGCGCAGGTCACGCGCGGAGGCAAAGCCACACGCCTCGGCCACCCGCTCGACCGGCCAGCCGTGCTGCGCCAGCAGCTGTTTGGCGCGGGCAATACGCAACTGCTGCTGGTACACCACCACGCTGATGCCGGCATGCTGCGCAAACAAGCGGGTCAAATGGCGCGGGCTCACGCAAGCAACATCCGCCAGCTCAGCCAGGGTCCAGTTGCGCTGCGGCTCGCGTGCCACCGCGTCTTGCGCCCGGTGCACTGCGGGGTGCATGTGGTTGCGGTGCGCCAGCCAGGGTGAAACCTGCGGGTCGTGGGTGCCGCGGCGCTGGTACATCACCAAACGGCGGGCCACGCGGGCGGCCAGTTCAGCCCCCGCCTCCTGCTCGATCAAGTACAGCGCGAGGTCTATGCCGGTGGTAATGCCCGCACTGGTGAGCACCTCGCCGTCGTCCACAAAAATGCGGTCTGACACCACCTGCGCGCGCGGGGCCAGGGCCTGCAAGTCGGCAATCAGGGTGTGGTGGGTGGTGCAGTGCCGGCCGTCCAGGCAGCCGGCTTGCGCCAGCAACAAGGCCCCGGAGCAAATGCTCGCCAAGCGGGTGCCCGGTGGCAAGGCCTGCAGCCAGTGCACTACGGCGCGTGCGGCGTCGGTGGCGTAGTCCACCGCCTCGTTGCTGTTACCCACCACCAGCACCAGGCTGCGCTCGGGCAAGGCGCTAGGCAGTGCCTCCAGGCCGGTCAGGCCGGTGTTCAGGGACGTAGGAATATCGCCCTGCGGGCCGCAGACGTGCAGCGCAATCGGTGCGCCCATGTCACGCGCCATGCGCAGCGCCTCGGCCGGACCGGCGTAGTCCAGCATCAGCACATTGGGCGTGAGCACCAGGTAAATATGAAGCGGTGTGATAGTTGTCATGGGGCGTGCATCACTCAGACCGGCCGCGCTGCCAACGCGCCACCCACGGCGCCAGCAGCGGCGCGCCGAACACATTGAGCAGCAGCCCCGCCATCAACAGCGCACCACCGGCAAAGTGCACCGGCCGCAGGGCCTCGCCGAACACCACCCAACCCGTGGTCAAGCCGACCACCGGCACCAGCAAGGTAAACGGTGTCACCCGGTTGGTGGCGTAGCGGGACATCAGGTGCGTCCACAAACCGTAGCCCAGCAAAGTGGCCGCCCAAGCCAAATAGGCGATGGCTGCGAAGGTGCTCCAGCCGATATTCTGCAAGGCCGTGGCGATCGCGTCAGGCCCTTCCATCACCAGAGACAGCGCCAGAAACGGCAGCGGCGGCACCAGGCTCGCCCACACCACAAAGGCCAACTGATTCATCGGGCCGTAGCGGCTGACGGTGCGGGTCACGATATTGCCGCAGGCCCACATGACGGCTGCGGCCACGGTGAGCAAAAAGCCCAATAGCGGCATGGACACGCCAGCGCCTACCGGCCCAGCCGCGCTGCCAATCAACACCAAGCCGCAGGCGGCCAGCAACAGCCCCGCCATTTGGTTGGCCTGCCAGCGCTCTTTCAGCCACCAGGCCGCCAGCAACAGCGTGAAAAACGATTGCGACTGCAGCACCAGTGACGCCAGGCCCGAAGGCATGCCCACGTGAATCGCGGTAAACAAAAATGCAAACTGCCCCACCGAAATGGTGAGGCCATAGGCTAGGTACCAGCGTAGCGGTACCTTGGGCGGCTTCAAAAACAGCAGCGCCGGGAACGCGGCCAGCGCAAAGCGCAACGCCCCCAGCAACAAGGGTGGCACCCCCACCACCCCCACCTTGATGACGGCAAAGTTCACGCCCCACACCAGAATGACCAGCAGCGCCAGCCCCAAGTCTTTGGGGTGCATGGGCAAGGCTGCGCTCATGCAGATACCGCCGAGTCCGCTTGGGGCGCGCATCCCTGCGGCTTGAACACCCGCTCAGCGGAGGGCGGGTTATTGGCCAACTTGGCGGCCGGACGCACCGGGCGGCGCACCAGCTCGCCCCCGCAACTGGGGCAGATGCCTTGCAGCTTGGTATCTGCGCAGTCCGCACAGAACGTGCATTCAAACGAGCAGATCCGGGCATTCAGGGCGGCGGGCGGCAAATCGGTGTTGCAGCATTCGCAGTTAGGGCGGAGTTGGAGCATGGCGGTTTCGACCTCAGGGCGACGATTTAGTGGGCGGAAGGCAGGCCGGCGAGACAGGTATCAACATCCACGATACGCGCAAACCGGTCTTGCAAAACCAGCTCGGTGCGGGTGGTGATGTCTTCAGCGCTGAAGGTGCGCCCGCTGCCAACGTGGGTCATGGGGAAGGTCAAGGTGGCTTCAGACACAAAGTCCACGGCGTAGCCCAGGTCCGAGCCGACACGGGCGGTGGTTTCGCAACATTGCTCGGTCCGGATACCGGAGATGAGGAGCTTGCCCACCCCCTGGCGGCGCAGCCACAAGTCCAGCCCGGTATCGGTAAAGGCGTTGTGGGTGTGTTTGTCAAACCGCACATCCGGGTTACCGGGCAACCAGGGCAAGGGCTTCACAAACCCGGAGTCTTCGCGGAAGGGGCCGGCCAGCCCCACATGAAAGATGTGTACCACCGGCACACCCGCTGCGCGGCAACCGGCTTCCAGACGCAGCAAAGCGGCCTCAAAGGGGACAAGAATGCCCTGCTGCCAAAAGGGCATTTGGGTGAAAGATTGCTGCACATCAATGATGATGAGCACGGGCTTCAGGGTAGATACGGAGGACATAGAAGGACACCTTTGGTTGAACAGTAATCGAATGCTACCCGCCGTTGAATATGCGCGAAACCACGATACACGACAAGCAGAGGACAAAAAACGCCAATCACTGCTCGACCAAATCGACCCACAAATAGTAGCCCCCCTCTATTCCAGGGGGACTTGGTCACATAAAGCTCTCTTTTGCACTCAAAAGACCAGACAATGGTGCGAACAAACCATAACGAGGAGACAAAAATGGCCCAAGCCAAACTCATGCTGGACTACGTTTACAGCCACGAAACCACGCACGCCGATCAGATCTTCATGACCCAACCGGTCGGTGGCGGGCAGGTGGTGGACTACACCTGGAAACAAACCCTCGACCAGGCGCGCCGCATGGCCGCGCACTTGAAGGCGCAGAACCTGGAGCCCGGTGCGCGCGTCGCCATCCTGTCCAAGAACTGTGCCCACTTCATCATGGCGGAGCTCGCCATCTGGATGGCCGGTTGCACGACGGTGGCCATTTTCCCGACCGAGACCGCGGACACCGTGCGCTATGTGCTCGAGCACAGCGAGGCCAGCCTGCTGTTCGTCGGCAAGCTCGACACCTTTGACCAGCAGCAGCCCGGCATCCCTGCTGGCATGCCGATCATTGCTTTCCCGCTGGCCCCGAAGAACAACTATGAAGCGTGGGATGCGATCACCGGCCGCACCAAGCCCCTGACCGGCCAGCCGGCCCGTGGCGGCAAGGACATCGCCATCTTGATGTATACCTCCGGCTCGACCGGACAGCCCAAGGGCGTGATGCACAGCTTTGAGCGCATCACCGCAGCGGCTGAAGGCATCAACAACGACACCCAGGCTCGCATTGGCACCAACACCCGCAACCGCATGTTGTCTTACCTGCCCTTGGCGCACGTGTTCGAGCGCGCGTGGGTCGAGTCCGCCACGCTGGTGAACGGCAACACCCAACTGTTTTTTGCCGAGTCGCTGGATACCTTCATTCAGGACTTGAACCGCGCCAAGCCCGTCACGTTCATCTCGGTACCCCGCCTCTGGCTGAAGTTCCAGCAAGGTGTGTTTGCCAAGATGCCGCCCAAGAAGCTGGACCGGCTGCTGAGCATTCCGATTCTGGGCAAGATCGTGGGCCGCAAGGTGCTCAAGGGCTTGGGCCTGGACCACACTTTGCTGGCGGGTAGTGGCTCTGCGCCCATTCCGGCCGAGCTGATTGCCTGGTACCGCCGCTTGGGCCTGAACCTGATCGAGGGTTACGCCATGACGGAGGACTTTGCGTACTCGCACAACTCCACCGACAAGATCAACGCCCCCGGTTGCGTGGGTGTACCGCTCAAGGGCGTGGAAGTCCGCATCAGCGAAGAAGGCGAAGTGCTGATCAAGTCACCAGGCCAGTTTGTGGGCTACTACAAGCGCCCCGACCTGGACGCTGAGGTGTTCACCGAAGACGGCTTCTTCCGCACCGGCGATAAAGGCGAGCGTCGTGCCGATGGCTTGCTCAAGCTCACCGGCCGGGTGAAGGAGCTGTTCAAAACCTCCAAGGGCAAATATGTGGCGCCTGCTCCGATTGAGAACCGCCTGAACGCCTGCAACCGCATCGAGACCAGCATGGTGTCCGGCGTGGGCCAGCCATCGGCCTATGCCATCGTGGTGCTGGCGGAAACCGTGCGCCCCCAGGTGAAGGCAGACCCCGCGTTCAAAGCCACTGTCCATGCCGAACTCGAACAACTGCTCGACAGCGTCAACGCGGAACTGCCGGACTACGAAAAGCTGCAAATGCTGGTGGTGGCGCCTGAGCCATGGTCGATTGAAAACGGCATGCTGACACCCACCATGAAAATCAAGCGCGCTCGCATCGAGTCCGCGGTCGAGCCACAGCTCTCCAATTGGTATTCCGGCAAGGACAAAGTGCGCTGGGCATAAGCGCACAGC
>JAIXVK010000409.1 GCA_027483085.1 Comamonadaceae bacterium
CTTCTGGCGACGTGCAGCGGCTTCCACCAGCCAGCGTGTTTCCACTTCAAACGCAGTGGCGTAGAGCTGCTTGATTTCTTGTGGCACACGGTCGATCGGGTGGAGGGATCCATCAAAGTGTTTGAGGTCCATCACCATGACGTCGTCCCACAGGCCTAGTTGCTTCAGGTCGCGCACCAGATAGCTGTTGATGACCGTGAATTCACCCGACAGGTTGGACTTGACGGACAGGTTGCCGAAGCATGGCTCGATGGACGCGTCCACACCAATGATGTTGGAAATCGTCGCTGTGGGAGCAATCGCTACGCAGTTGGAGTTGCGCATGCCGTCTGCTGCAATTTTGTTGCGCAGAGCATCCCAGTCCAGCGTAGAAGAGCGGTCTACCTCTACATAGCCGCCGCGTGCGGAAGCCAGCATGTCGATGGTGTCGAGTGGCAGGATGCCCTTGTCCCACAGGCTACCCTTGAAGCTGTGGTACTTGCCGCGTTCGCGGGCCAAGTCTGTCGAAGCCCAGTAGGCGTAGTAGCTGATCGCTTCCATGGACTTGTCGGCAAATTCAACGGCAGCTTCGCTTGCGTAGGGGATGCGCAACTCGTAGAGGCTGTCCTGGAACGCCATCAGACCCAAGCCAACAGGACGGTGACGCATGTTGGAGTCACGTGCCTTTTTCACGGCGTAGTAGTTGATGTCGATCACGTTGTCCAGCATGCGCATCGCGGTCGAAATCGTGCGCTTGAGCTTGTCGTGGTCGAGCGCACCATCTTTCAAGTGCTGCAGCAAGTTCACTGAACCCAAGTTGCAGACGGCGGTTTCGGTGTCGGATGTGTTCAGTGTGATTTCTGTACACAGGTTCGACGAATGCACCACACCTGCGTGTTGCTGGGGCGAGCGGACGTTACAAGCATCTTTGAACGTGATCCAAGGATGACCGGTTTCAAACAGCATGGTCAGCATCTTGCGCCAGAGGTCGCTGGCCTGCAGGGTGCGTGATGGCTTGATTTCGCCGCGAGCAGCCTTTTCTTCGTAAGCCACGTAGGCCTTCTCGAAGTCAGCGCCGAACAGATCGTGCAAGTCGGGCACGGTAGATGGGGAAAACAGTGTCCATGTACCTTTTTCCATGACCCGGCGCATGAACAAGTCAGGAATCCAGTTCGCTGTATTCATGTCGTGGGTGCGGCGGCGGTCATCGCCGGTGTTTTTGCGCAGCTCCAGGAACTCCTCGATATCCAAGTGCCATGTTTCCAGGTAGGTGCAAACTGCTCCTTTGCGCTTGCCGCCCTGGTTTACCGCCACAGCCGTGTCGTTGACCACTTTCAGGAACGGGACCACGCCTTGTGATTCGCCGTTGGTTCCCTTGATGTGGGAACCCAGAGCGCGCACGCGGGTCCAGTCGTTGCCCAAGCCGCCGGCGAACTTCGACAACAGTGCGTTTTCTTTGATGGATTCGTAGATGCCGTCCAGATCGTCTGGCACGGTGGTCAAGTAGCAGCTCGACAGTTGCGAACGCAAAGTGCCGCTGTTAAACAGGGTAGGCGTGCTCGACATGAAGTCGAAGCTAGAGAGCACTTCATAGAACTCAATCGCACGTGCTTCACGGTCAATTTCATTCAGCGACAGGCCCATGGCGACGCGCATGAAAAATGCCTGTGGCAGTTCGATGCGGGTCTTGCCTTCATGCAAAAAGTAGCGGTCATACAAGGTTTGCAGACCCAAGTAGTCAAATTGCAAGTCTCGGCCGGCCTTGAGGGCTTGACCCAGGCGCTTCAAGTCGAATTGCTGCAGTTTTTCGTCCAGCAGTTCGGCTTCGACGCCGCGCTTGATGAACCCGGGGAAGTAGTCCGCATAGGCTTCTTGCATGTCGGCTTGCGCCACATCACGACCCAGCACTTCGCGGGAAATAGTATGGAACAGCAAACGCGCAGTGGCGTAGGTGTAGTCGGGGTCTTTTTCGATCAGGGTCCGCGCTGCCAGGATGGCAGCCTTGTATACCTCGTCCAAGGGGACGCCGTCATACAGGTTGCGCATGGTTTCTGCCAAGATGGGGGCCGCCTTGACGTCAGCACCCAAACCACTGCATGCCGTCTCGATGCGGGATTGCAGTTGGGCCAAGTCCAGCGGTACGCGCTGGCCATTGTCGATGACGTGGATCACCGGAGCGGCAGGAGCCTCGGTAGCGACTTGCTTGGCGCGCTCTTGGGTGCGGCGCTCGCGGTACAGCACATACGCACGGGCGATTTCATGGTGACCACCGCGCATCAGGCCCAGCTCTACTTGATCCTGCACGTCCTCAATATGGAAGGTGCCGCCGCCCGGACGGGAACGTACCAGCGCGCGAATCACTTGCTGCGTCAGGCCATCGACCGTCTCGCGTACGCTGGCGGATGCTGCGCCTTGGGTGCCGTGCACTGCAAGAAACGCTTTCATCATGGCAACCGCAATCTTGTTCGGCTCAAATGGCACCACTGCGCCGTTCCGGCGGATGATCTGGTAGTGCGAATAAGCTTGCGTCGCCGGCGTTTCGTTGCCGGGAACTGGGGACAGCAGCGGGGCGGGTGCCGTGGGTACGGCCGTGGAAATAGATTGCATAGTTTCCTCGTCTAAATCGGGTGTATTTTTGTGTGATCTGTGTGCCGCGTGGCTTGCTGCGACTAAGGGGCTTCGCACCCGCGCATCAACCAAGGCACACTATATCTGGGGTCTGGGGTGCTTGCAACCCACTACTGGTAGTGTATCTGCTCAGCACCCTTGTATTTTGATCAGGGCCTTTGCCCCTCGCATTCCACTTGCCGGAAAGGGGGCATCAAAGCCTTGATTGGCGTAAAGTTTTCAAGCCGAATGAGGTTTGATGCGGCTTGCAGCAGCATTTGGCGTGGAACGGCACGATGGATGCGGGTGTCGTGCTTTCAGGGGCGTCTGATCGACCCCCAAAATTTTTTCAGAAGCTTGGCGATCTGTTCAAGACTTGTGGCTTTCTTGCCATGGAGCGGGTAACTCCCAGTCCGAAATTGCGCCCCAGAGCTTCAGTCGTTCCCACTCGAATCCGGGACCCGGGTCTGTCTTCCTGCCGGGCGCAATATGCTCATGGCCCGCGACGTACCGGATGTCATAGTTCTGAGCGATTGCTGCACACAAGCGCTCCAAGCTCTCGTATTGATGGGCGGTAAACAAGTCGTTGTCCATGCCCTCCAACTCAATGCCAATCGAGTTGTCGTTGCAATTGGGTTTTCCGCGATAGGTGGATGCGCCCGCGTGCCAGGCACGTGCATCGCAACTGACAAACTGACACACAGTGCCCGTGCGCGTCACAAAGAAATGGCTGGAGACTTCCATGCCCCGGATCGTTTGGTAATACGGATGCGCATCCCAGTTCAGGGTATTGGTAAATAGTTGGCGCACACCGTCGCCTCCATATTCGCCGGGGGGCAGGGAGATAGAGTGCAGTACTACCAAGTCGGTGTCTGCATCTGCAGGCCGTGGGCCGAAGTTGGGAGAGGTTTCGTGGAGCGCTTCGCTCCACCAGCCTCCCGACCAGCCGCCGGTCGCCTCGTGGGGGGGCTTATTCCGATTTTCCATCGTCATGTTCGGGCACATCGATGGACAAGCGCTCCATCCGGTAACGGATTTGCCGCAGACTTATGCCCAAGCGCTGGGCTGCAGCGGTCCGGTTGAAACGGGTCTCACGCAAGACATGGATCAGGATTTCACGCTCCTGAGCGTCCAAATGGCTTTGCAAATCGGCGGGAATGCTGAACGAGCCGGGCTCAGACGCCGCTGCCACGGGGGCGGGCAGATCCGTCTCGCCCAAACCAGCGGGCTCGGATTCGTGGCCATGGGTGTCGAGTTCCAAAACATCGCCTTCAGACAACGCCAACGCGCGATGCAGCAGGTTTTCCAACTCCCTGACGTTGCCCGGGAGCGGCAGCGCTTTCAAGTGCGCGAGCAGGTTTGCTGAGAGCGAGGGCGCCGGCACACCCGTCTCTTCACAAATTCTGGCGACGAGTGCCCGGCATAGGGCCTCCAAGTCGTCTCTCCGCTCCCGCAGCGGTGGCAGCTGCAGGTCGATCACATTCAAGCGGTAATACAAGTCCTGGCGGAAGTGCTGCGCGGCAACCTCCGCCACCAGATCTTTGTGGGTGGCGCTGACGAGGCGGACATCCACACTCTCCTCTTGGTTGCTGCCGAGAGGGCGGATTTTTCGCTCCTGAATCGCCCGCAGCAATTTGGCTTGCATCGCCAGAGGCAAGTCGCCGATTTCATCCAAAAACAACGTGCCGCCGTGTGCCGCCTGGAAAAATCCTGGCCTGTCTTGTGTCGCGCCGGTATAGGCACCCTTGCGGGCGCCGAAAAACTCCGCTTCCAGCAAAGACTCCGGAATGGCACTGCAATTGACCGCCACCCATGGCCCGGCGGCCCGGTGGCTGTTGGCATGCAGGGCTCGCGCAGCCAGCTCTTTGCCGGTGCCCGACTCGCCCCGGATCAGCACCGGCGCCATGCTGCGCGCCACCTTGGCGATACGCTCCTTCAGGGCCACCATGGTGTGGGATCGCCCTACCAACTGCTCAAGCGCTTTGGCGCCTTCTGTGCCTCTGTCGGCAGGGCCCTTAACAGATCGCTCGGTGTGTGCGCCAGCGTCAGGGCTGGCGCCACCCAAGGCAGCCATCACCGCGCTGCGGAACTGCTTCAAGTCCACGGGCTTGGTCAGGTAATCAAATGCGCCGGCCTTTAGCGACTCGACCGCATTCTCGGCCGAGCCATACGCCGTAATCACAATGCAGCGCTCTTTGCCTTTGTGTTCGCGTAATGCGTGCAGGATGTCGATGCCCATGCCGTCGGGCAGGCGCATATCGGTGATCACTAAGTCATATTTATGGGCGGCGACTGCATCCAAGGCCTCGTGTACCGAGGCAGCGGTGTCCACCTGATGGCCTTCGCGCAGCAGCGTGAGCTCATACAAGGTCCGCAGGTCCGGCTCATCATCGACCACCAGGATGCGGGCGTTGTTCAGTA
>JAIXVK010000449.1 GCA_027483085.1 Comamonadaceae bacterium
ATCAATGCCATAGAGCTGCTGCATCGCCGGTTTGACGAACCGCCAGCCGATGGTGGAGTCGTAGATTTCTGCTTGTCGTGAAAACGCGGTGGTGGCTTTGGGCATGACCATGGGGGCGCGGCTCATGCTCTCGACCCCGCCCGCGATGGCCAGATCCAGATGGCCGCATCCAATGCCGCGGGCAGCGCTGGCAACGGCCTCCAGGCCGGAGCCACACAGGCGGTTGACGGTGGCGGCCGCCACCGTGGGCGGCAGGCCTGCAAGCAGGGCGCTCATGCGGGCGACGTTGCGGTTGTCTTCGCCGGCCTGGTTGACGCAGCCGTAGTACACCTCCTCCAACTGCGCCCAGTCTAGGCCGGGGTGACGTGCCATCAGCGCTTGAAGGGGGAGTGCACCCAGATCATCGGTGCGGATGCCGGAGAGGCCGCCGCCGTAACGGCCGATAGGGGTGCGAACACCATCGCACAGGTAGGCCTGCGCCATCACAGCCCCAGCACCCGTTCAGCGTTGCCGTGCATGATTTTCTCCATCACCTCGGGCTTGTAGCCGAGCTCGGCCCACTCGCGCAAGATCCGCTCATAGGGGAGGCTGGGGTAGTCACTGCCAAACATGATTTTGTCTTGCAGGCGGCCGCGAATATCGACTTTGAGGTTGCCCGGAAAGTGCTTGGGCGCCCAGCCTGACATTTCCCAGTACACGTTGCCCTTGTGCAGCGCAACGGCGGTGGTCTCCTCCACCCATGGCCAGCCGGGGTGGGCCATGATGATCTTCAGGTTCGGGAAATCTGCCGCCAGGTCGTCGATGGCGGACGGGTGTGCATGGTTGATGCGCGCGCCGTGTCCCCCGGGCATGCCGGCGCCCATGCCGGTGGTGCCCACATCGATCATTACCGCAGCGCCCAGGCCGTTGATGACTTCAAAGAGGTCGTAGTGGCGCCGGTCGTTCACTGCAAAGTGCTGCATGATCGGGTGAAAGTGAAAGCCAACGAAGCCCAGCTCTTTCACCGCTCTCTCGACTTGGCGTATCGCGATTTCGCCCTTGGCAGGCTCCACGGCTCCCCAGCACTGGATCACCCGTTGCGGGTGGCGCTTCCACATGCCGTGCACATACTCATTGGTGCAGGGCAGGGTGGCCACAGTGGTTTCCAGATCCAGTGCCACCAGGCAGGCCTCGACGCCGGCGCTTGTGAATTCGGCAATGACGTCGTCTTCCGACTTGGCAACCCAGTCGCGTTTCCAGTAGGTGGCCAAGGCTTCCGGGTAGGGGCCCTGGGCATCAATCCAGGTTTGGGTGCCGGGGTAGCAGTGCAGATCGATAACTCTCATAGTTGCTCCTGTTTTTATAGCTAATCGCGTAATATTTAAGAGGGCTGTAGGCTGTTTTGGAGCTTATTTGCGACCAATTCGCCCAATGCCTTTTTGGACACCTTGCCGAAGGTAGATACCGGAAAGTCGGCCAACACCTCCAAGCGCTCGGGCAGTTTGAACTTGGCGATTTCCTTGGTCAACAAAAAGTCAACCAGGGTTTTGAGCTCCAGTGTCTGGCCGGCTCGCAAGATGACAAACGCGCACATCTTTTCGCCCATGTGGGCATCGGGCATGGGCACGCAGGCTACGTTTTGCACGGCCGGGTGCATGAGGATGAGGTTCTCTACTTCCTCGGCGCTGATCTTTTCGCCGCCGCGGTTGATCAGGTCTTTTTTGCGCCCTTCGACTACATAGTTACCGGACGGATGTTTGCGCATCAAATCGCCGGAACGATAGAAGCCGTCGGTGGTGAACTGCTTGGCGTTGTACTCCGGCACGCCGAAATAACCGCGCAGGGTGTAAGGGCCACGCACCGTGAATTCACCCACCTCGCCGGGAGCCACTTCTCGGTCATCTTCATCCAGGAGCTTGACCTCGTCGTCTTCGCAGACCGGGCGGCCGCAGGTTTCCAGCTTGACCTCTTCAGGGTCGCTGGAGCGCACAAACATCAGGGTGCCTTCAGACATGCCGAAGTTTTCTTGCACAAACACACCGGGAATTAAGGCGCGGGTTTTGGCGCGCACTTCGGGCTGCATGCGCTGGCCGCCACTCTGGATGAGCTTGAGACTGGAGAGGTCGTAGTCGCCTACCGACGGGTCATTGATCAGGCGGATCAGCAACGCCGGCACGACCTTCAAGTGCGTGACCTTGTGCTTTTGGATCAGCGCAAACATCTCCGCCGGCCGGGTGTTGGCGTGCACCACGACCTTGGCGCCGTTGAACATAAAGCCTTGAATACCAGGGCAGGCCAGGGGCAGGTTGTGGGCGATCGGCAGTACTAGGAGCAGCACCGACTCGGCGTCCACCTCGCACACGCTGGCTGCCACTTTGGAGTTGTAGGCGTAGTCGTTGTTGGTGCGGGGAATGAGTTTGGGAATGCCTGTGGTGCCGCCCGAGAGCTGGAATATGCAGGGGTCGGTTGGGTCGATGGCAATTTCGGCCAGGCGGGACGCCGGCAGCTGCGCAGGGCGGTCGATCAACTCCCGCAGAGAGTGTTCGCCGGGCTTGGCCTGCCCCAACACGATGCGTATGCGCAAAGCGGTGTTTTCAGCGGCCACACGGTCGATGACCGGCGAGAAGTGAAACTCGCCCATCACATCCGGGTACACGCAGGTGGTGGCGCCTGAGAGATTCACAAACTGGCTGATCTCGGCATAGCGGTGGGTCACCAGCGCAGCAATCGGGATAGCGCCGATTTTTTGCAGCGCGAAGTACAGCACCACGAACTCATGCACATTGGGCAGGGTGGGCACCACCCGGTCCAGCGGCTGGAGTCCGATCTCCAGCAGGTTGAGCGCCAAGTTGGTGCTCAGCTGGTCGAGGTCGGCATAGCTCAAGCTCACATCGCCATCGACGAGTGCGGTGCGGTCGCTGAAGCGCGCATACACCGCGTTGAACTCCTGGGCCAGCGACTTGTCTTGCCAGTAGCCGCGGGCGCGGTAGCGGGCCGCAAATTCTGGGGGGTAGGGGACGAATCCTTGCAACATGGCGGGCCTCCGTGTCTCAGGTCGAACTGGTGAAGCCACCATCGATCACCACAATCTCGCCGGTTACAAAGCGGTTGGCGGTGAGCAGGTTCAGCATGGTTTCAGCGACATCGTCAGAGGTCACACAGCGCTTGAGCGGTGTGGCCTTGGCGCGCTTGCCCATGAGATCGTCGTATTTGTCGCCCAGCATGCGCTGCATCCAGTCGCCTTCCATCCAGCCCGGTGCCACCGCGTTCACCCGGATATCGGGCCCGAGGTTCCATGCTAGCGTTTTGGTGAGGTTGACCACCGCTGCTTTGCTGGCTGCGTAAGGCAGGGGTTGTGGCCCCGGGCGCAGGCCCACGATGCTGGCGCTATTGACCACGGCCGGGTTGCTCCCTTTTTTGAGCAGCGGCACGGCTGCGCGCGTCACTTGGAAGGTGCCGCGCACATTCACTGCAAAAGTGCGGTCCCACTCGGCCATGTCGAGGCTTTCCAGGTCCTTGACCTTCCAGGTCGCGGTGGTGCCGGCGTTGTTGATCAGGGCGTCGAGGTGGCCGAACTCGGCGTCAATCGTGGCCATCATGGCGCGCACGGCAGCGTCATCAGACACATCGCACTGCACCAACAGGGTCTTGGCGCCCAGGGCTTGGGCTTCTGCGGCGGTGGCTGCGGCGCCCTTGGCGCTGGAGGCGTAGTTGATGGCAATGTCATAGCCCGCTTTGGCCAAGGCCAGCACCGCGCTGCGTCCGATGCCGGTGGCTCCGCCAGTCACCAGCGCTTTTTTACGTTCACTCATGGGAATCTTTCTGTGGATAGGTGAGAGGGGGGCCAGGGCTTACTGGGCCTGGATGCCAAGATCCGCGACGATCTTTTTCATCGCTTTTTGTTGGCTGACGAAAAACTCGCGGGCGCCTTCTACGCTGTCTTGGCGCGGGTACACGCCCAGGTCCGACAGGCGGGCGGTGATGTCGGCCGACTGGGTGATCTTGTTGATCTCTTTGTTCAGGGTCTCGATCACTTTGGGCGGTGTGCCCTCGGGCACCATGATCTGGAACCAACCGACCGCTTCAAAGCCGGGATAGGTCTCGGCCACGGTGGGGACATCCTCAAAACCCGGCAGGCGTTTGGACGAGGTAACTGCCAGTGCATGCAGTTTTTTGGCTTTGACGTGTTGCAGCAGCCCCGGAATGCCGTCTGCCGTCATGGTGACTTCACCCGTCATGACCGCCACGATGGCAGCGGGCGGGCCGGCGTAGGGCACGGTGAACAAGCCCATGTTGCCGGACTTGTTGACCAGCTCGCCTGCGAGGTGGGGCAGGGAGTTGTTTTGCGGCGCTGCAAAGTTGAGCTTGCCGGGTTGGGCCTTGGAGGCCTTGGCCAGATCTGCCAGGGACTTGATGTTGTTGCCAGACTGGGTGACCAGAATCAGCGGGCTGATGCCGACGGTGGCGACCGATTGCAAATCGGTATCGGGGTTGAACTGCGGGTTTTTGTATACCAAGGGCGTGATGGTGCCCATGGCGGCCGGCACAAAGCCAATCGTGTAGCCGTCATTGGCTGAGCGGGCCAGTGCAGACATGCCGGGGATGCCACCTGCACCGGGCCGGTTGTCCACCACCACGCCTTGGCCGAGTGCTGCGCTCAAGCGGTCTCCGATCAGGCGGGCCACCACGTCCGGTGCAGCACCGGCTTGGGCGGGAACAATCATGCGAATGGGCTTGGCGGGCCAGTTTTGTGCAAAGGCTCCGGCGGCACCGGCAAGCAAGCAGGCGGCCGCAATCACGGCGCGCCGTTGACGCGATAGAGGTTTCATGGTGTCTCCTGTGGTCGTCGACGAATATGTCGATCTGGGCGTGACTGTAGAAGTGGCTTGTGATTCACATAAGATGGCAAATTGCAAATCGTGATTCATATTTCGCATCTCCCATGAAGCTAGATCAACTCCAGTACTTTGTCGCCATCGTGGAACATGGCAGCCTGCGCTCTGCAGCCCGACGATTGGGCGTGCCGCAGCCCGCGCTCACACGCAGTATCCGTGCCTTGGAGAAGGAGTTGGGGGGCTCGCTGTTCACACGCGAAACCACCGGCATGACGCTCACCGACACCGGGCGGCGCTTTCATATCCGAGCCAGCAATATCGTGCATGAAGCCCGCCGGGCCCAAGACGAAATCGCCCAGCACCGGGGCGATGACCGCGGGGCGGTGGTGGTGGCGCTTTCGATCATGCCGCACGTGGGCATGTTGCCGTTTGCCCTTAAAACCTTCCGGGCGCGCTATCCCGGCGTGAAGTTGCAAATCATCGAAGGTCTGTTCCCCGATGCAGAAGGCCCACTGCGCGATGGCACGGTGGACTTTTATCTGGGGGCAGCGCCACGGACACCGCCGGCCCCGGGTCTGGCGATGC
>JAIXVK010000173.1 GCA_027483085.1 Comamonadaceae bacterium
CCGCCCCGGCCAGGCACGCCGCATTGTCGAAGGCATGTTGCTGCCTGGCGCCACCGAGTACCCGATGGAATACCCGGTGACCACCGAGCTGCCCTTTGACAGCCCCGAATACATCCACTGCCTCGCCACGTTTTACGACGACTGGGCCGACAGCCTGGCCACGCTTGCCCAGACCGAGGACGTGCTGGTGCTCTGCGAAGGCGACCCGTTTTTCTACGGCTCCTTCATGCACCTCTACACCCGGCTGCAAGGCCGCGCCACGGTGGAGGTGATTCCCGGCATTCCCGGCATGGTGGGCTGCTGGTCCGCCACCGGCGTGCCCATCACCTGGGGCGACGATGTGATGACCGTGCTCATGGGCACCCTGCCTGAGGACGAGCTGGTGCGCCACATGCAAACCGCCGACGCACTGGTCGTCATGAAAACCGGCCGTAACCTGCCCCGCGTGCGCAGCGCACTGGCCAAAGCCGGCCGCTTGGACCAGGCCTGGCTGGTAGAGCGCGGCACCATGCCGGGAGAGCGCGTCATGAAGCTGGCGGACGTGGACGGCACCGACTGCCCCTACTTCGCCATCGTGCTGGTGCACGGCAGCGGCCGCCGCCCCGAGGTGCAGGAATGACTGCCCCCCTGCCAGCAGGCATGCTGTGCATCGCCGGCCTGGGCCCGGGCGACGCGCAGCTGGTCACACCCGAAGTGACAGCCGCCATTGAAGCCGCCACCGACATCGTGGGCTACATCCCTTATGTAGCGCGCATTGCACCGCGCCCCGGCCTCACGCTTCACGCCTCGGATAACCGCGTCGAAATGGACCGCGCCCGCGCTGCCTTGCAAATGGCTGCCGAGGGCAAGCAGGTGGTGATCGTGTCTTCTGGTGACCCCGGCGTGTTTGCCATGGCGGCTGCTGTGTTTGAAGCGCTGGAAGGCCGGCCCGACTGGCAGGCGCTCGATATTCGTGTGCTGCCCGGCATTACCGCCATGCTGGCTGCGGCAGCCAAGGCCGGTGCACCGCTGGGGCACGACTTTTGCGCCATCAACCTCAGCGACAACCTCAAACCCGCAGAGCTGATCGAAGCCCGGGTGCGCGCCGCCGCCGGGGCCGACTTTGCGATGGCGTTTTACAACCCCCGCTCCGCCAGCCGCCCGCACACCTTTGGCCGTGTGCTGCAGGTGCTGCTGGACGCCTGCGGCCCGGACCGCCTGATCACCTTTGCCCGCGCTGTGAGCACCCCGGAAGAAAAGCTGCTCACCGTGCGCCTGGGTGACGCCACCCCCGAGATGGCGGACATGCGCACCGTGGTCATCGTGGGCAACAGCGCCACCCGCCACGTGGGCCGCTTCGTCTACACCCCGCGCTCGGCGCTATGAGAGTTTCAACAGCCCGCCACGCCCAGCCAGCGCAGCACCTCGGGCACGCTGCCCACGGTGTGGCGACTGGGAATGTGCGGCCGGTCTATCAGGATGACGGGCAACCCCAACTCACGGGCGGCCACCAGCTTGGCCTCGGCCCCCGCGCCACCCGAGTTTTTAGCGACGATGTGCGTGATGCCATGCGCCTGCAGCAAGGCTCGGTCGCCCAGCAGCGTGAAGGGGCCCCGGTCCAGCACCACATGGCCGCGCGCCGCGGGCAAGTCCAGCACCGGGTCCACCAAGCGCAACAAGTACCAGTGCTGGGCACACGCCAAAAACGGCGCCAGGTTTTGCTTGCCAATGGCCAAAAACACGCGGGCAGGCTGGTCGGGCAAGGCTTGCACAGCGGATGCAATGTCTGCCACATGCGTCCACACATCACCGCCCTGCGCCTGCCAGGCGGGTCGCTCCAGCGCCAGCAGGGGCACGCCAGCGGCGGCACTTGCCTGCACCGCGTTGCTGCTCATTTGGGCGGCAAAGGGGTGCGTCGCGTCCACCACATGGGTGATGCGCTCGGCCTGCAGGTAGGCTTGCAGCCCAGCCACACCACCAAAGCCACCGACGCGGGTGGGCAGCGGCTGGGAGATGGGCGCGTCTGTGCGGCCTGCGTAAGAAAACACCGCGTCCACCCCCGCCTGCGCCAAGGCCTGTGCCAGGCGGCTGGCCTCGGTGGTACCGCCCAACAACAACACCCGCAAGGAGCCGCGCGCCATGTCTGAACCGTGGTTATCAATCATTGGTATCGGTGAAGATGGTCTGCATGGTCTGGGCGATGGTAGCCGCTCGGCACTGGCCCGCGCGCAGCATGTATTCGGCGGGCCGCGCCACTTGGCGCTGGCGGAAGTGGGCAACCGGGGCCGCGAGTGGCCGGTGCCTTTTGACGTGGCGCCTGTGCTCGCCCTGCGCGGCCAGCCGGTCGTGGTGGTGGCCTCGGGCGATCCGTTCTGGTTCGGGGCGGGTGGCAGCCTGGCGGCGCACTTGCAGCCCGGCGAATGGGTAGCCCACCCCGCGCCCTCCACCTTTTCACTGGCCACCTCGCGCCTGGCCTGGCGGCTGGAGGCGGTGCAGTGCTTCGGCCTGCACGCCGCGCCGTTTGCCCGCACTCGAAGCAGCCTGCACCCCGGTGCGCAGTTGATCTGCCTGTTGCGCGATGCGGCGGCTGTGGGTGAATTTGCGCAGTGGCTCACAGCCCAAGGCTGCGGTGCTTCTAACGTGTGGGTGCTGGAAGCATTGGGCGGCCCGCGCGAACGTGTCCGCCAGACCACGGCAGCCGCACTCGACTTTGACGACATCCAAGCACCGGTGGCCGTAGCCGTGCAAGTGGCAAGCACCGACACCGCATTCAAAGGCCTGCCCCGCAGCCCCGGCCTGCCGGATGTAGGCTTTGCCAGCGACGGACAAATCACCAAATCGCCCATCCGCGCCTTGACGCTGGCCGCACTCGCGCCCCGCCCTGGCGAACACCTGTGGGACTTGGGCGCAGGCTCGGGCTCGGTGTCGGTGGAGTGGTGTTTGGCCGGTGGCAGCTCCAGCGCGGTGGAGCAGCACGCCGAGCGCGCGAGCAACATCCGCAGCAATGCGGCAAGCTTTGGCATAGACCACCGCCTGACCGTGCACCACGGCCACACGCCCGACTTGCTGGCCAGCCTGCCCCCGCCCCACGCCATTTTTGTAGGCGGCGGGTTTGACTTGGCGCTATTTGCCCAGCTGCAAGCCGCTGCGCCGCAAGGCACCCGCCTGGTGGTGAACGCGGTGACGCTGGAGACTGAATCGACCCTGCTGCAACTGCACGCCCAGCACGGCGGCGAGCTGCTGCGCATTGAGCTGGCGCAGGCCGCACCTTTGGGCCGCATGCGTGGCTGGCAGCCCAGCCGACCGGTGGTGCAGTGGAGCGTGACGCTGTGAATCGCGCTCGCTTGGCGGCCACCCACCTCAATAATCTGCCCGCATGAAGCTGGTGGCGGGTTTGGGCTTTAGAGTCGGGTGCGAGGTGGATTCCTTGCGCTGCGGCTTGCAAGCCGCGCTAGAAGTTGCGTCCACAGCTCACAGCCACTCCATACCCTTCGCCCACTTAAGCGCGTTGGCCACGGCCGCCGACAAAGCCCACCACCCCGCCCTGCTGCAACTCGCAGCCGAATTGCAAATCCCCATCCGCCCCATCCTGCTGCCTGCATTGGCCAATCAGCCCGCCGCCTCCAGTACCCATGTGCCCGAACGCTACGGTACCCACAGCGTAGCCGAGGCCGCCGCACTCGCAGGAGCTAGCCCCGGCGCAACCCTGCTGGGCGGCCGCAGCATCAGCCTGGACCGCATGGCCACTGCGGCACTGGCTTCCATAGAAAATACCTCCCCATGACTGTTCACTTCATTGGCGCCGGCCCCGGCGCACCCGACCTTTTGACCCTGCGCGGGCGCGACTTGATTGCTGCCAGCCCTGTCTGCCTGTACGCGGGCTCATTGGTGCCCGAGGGCGTGTTGGCCCACTGCCCACCCGGTGCGCGCATCGTCAACACCGCGCCCCTGTCGCTGGAGCAAATTTTTGAGGAAATCAGCACCGCGCACGCCGCCGGGCAGGACGTGGCTCGCCTGCATTCGGGCGACTTGTCGGTGTGGTCGGCCATGGGCGAGCAGCTGCGCGGCTTGCGCGCGCTGGGCATCCCCTACACCGTGACGCCGGGTGTGCCATCGTTTGCCGCTGCCGCCGCCACGCTGGAAGCCGAGCTGACGCTACCGGGCTTGAGCCAATC
>JAIXVK010000289.1 GCA_027483085.1 Comamonadaceae bacterium
GCAGGTTACTTCTTGGGCAGCATTCCGTGGGTGAAAATGAATTTGGACAAGATTATTTGGGCGATGATATTGATCCCCGGATTGATCGTGATTGTGGGAGCACTCAAGAGCCGAACCAAGCGGCCAGCTTAATCATTGACCCCTGTGCAAAAAATTGTTGCAACTTTGCTGGAGCGGCTGACGACCTATGTGTTTCCGGTTGTCCTTATCGTTTTTGCTTGCATAGCAATCGCGTGGCAAAGTGGGGAATCTGAAAGTGCGATTGGAGTCCCCATTGCTGCGACGGTGTGGGAGCAAAAAGAACCTGCAGCAATTGTTAGCCCCATGGAGATGGCTGCTCAGTTACGCGGGCAGGTCCGTTTAGAGACTTCTCGCACGGGGCGTTCAATCAATCCGTTTTGGATTTTCTTTGTGAACCCTTCATCGGACGGGGCAGCGCAAAGCGTGATTGACTTTCCCTCCCGCCATGCCACTCAGTTGACCTGTTGGGATGGCCTGTCGGGAGGCCTCATCGGGAGCGCTGACTACTACACGGCTTCTGGTGACATATCCAGAAGCAGGGCTGGTTTCAAGATGCTCCTACCGCCTGGCCAATCGTCACAGGAAGTCGTTTGCCAAGCGAACTTCAGGGGGCCCGCCAAAATTGCCGTGGAGTTGTGGAGGGAGTCTGATCTCCGCAATGCGCAGCTGGCGCACAAGCACACCGGCGTACTTATTGAAGGCGCTATCGGAGTGCTCGCCTTGTTTATGTTGCTCACAGCGATCGTCAATGCGAGTCCGCTGTACCTCGCTTTTGTAGGCGGCCTCATCCTGAACATGCGGATGGCTGCTTTGTCGGTCGGGACTGACTTTTTCATCTTGGGTACGGAAATACCCCCTGACTTGCTTTTTCCTCTCCGCCAAGCGACTCTGGTTTTGTACTTTGCCAACACAGTGGGCCTGTTCAGCGTGCTTTTCAAGGCCGAGCTGGCACATTCGAATACGCGGTGGCCCCTCACGTTTCACGAAGTCCTGGCCGTTGCGTTGTTGTTTGTCGCGCCTTTTTTAGCCTATGAATCAGTGCTGCCAATTTTGTGGGTAGCCACGTTCACGGTGGTAGCTGTGATGCTGGGTTATCTGTATTGGATTCTTCGTAGAACACACTCGCGCGTTGCGGCATGGTACGGGGCTTCGATCGTGGTGACTTTGATCTCCACTTTGAATGAAGTCATCGTTGCCGCGACTGGCGCTCGTATTTTGGAGTCTGGTCTTAACAGCGTGACTGGAGCAATTGCGTCCGCCTTGTTAGCTACGGCTGCCGTTGCGGAGCATATGCGTACCCATCGTATGCAAAGCATCCGTGCCCAGAATTTGTTGAAGGCTGCATATCAAGACTCACCGATAGGCTTGTTTTCAGTCAGTCGGGATGGGGCGATCATCAAAACAAACCCTGCGTTCTATGCGATGGTCGGAGTCTCTGTTCCCGAGGGCACCCCCTCCCTTGCTCAAGTTTTTGATCAACAGCTGGTGTCTTCGATTCAGGTGCTTAGCCAATTGCCCGGAGGCGGTGCCATTGAATTGGAAACGATGGCGCTAGGTGACTCCGGTGGTCTGCCGCGTTGGTTGTTGGTGAAGGCATCTACCGTTGACGGGAACATCACAGAGTGCTCTCTGCAAGATATCACTGAGCGAGTGTCCGCCACTGATCGGTTGGAGTATCTGGCCAGCCATGATCCTTTGACGGGTTGCCTGAATTTGCGTGGACTCAGTCAGCAATCGCACGTCGGTGAAGGCCTACCTTACGCCCTTGCCTACTTTGATCTGGACCGGTTCAAACTCATCAACGATTTGTACGGACACACCGCAGGTGATCAGGTTCTCAAGCAAGTCGCTGAGCGCATGAGGGGAGTCCTAGGCCCTGGTGAAGTGCTTGCGCGATTGGGTGGCGATGAGTTTGTCGTCATTTTTTATGAGCGAGATATTCTGACCTGCGAGGTGCAATGCAACACGATTGCGACATTGATTGGATCCGCACCATTTCAAATTGACTCTCAGAGTTTCACCTTAGATATCTCAGGCGGACTGGTATCCACAGATCAGTTTGCGCGCGCCGACTTGAAAGACATTATTTCGGCGGCCGATACTTTGTGCCGCATGGCAAAGAAGCGGCCGACCCAACGGGTTGTCGTCGTGCAAAAAGGGGATCGTTTTTTCGAGCAGCACCAAGACGAACTGGATCTGATTAACTGCCTGGAGCGAGGCCAAGTGCCCGCCGGACTGTTTTTGATGATGCAGCCGGAAGTCTCCCTGACCCGACCTTTTGATTCTTTGAACTTTGAAATGTTGATTCGATTGCGCAAGCCAGACGGTTCGGTCATTCCAGCGGTGACCATCATCGAGGCGGCAGAGGCGCATGGGAAAACCGCCATCATTGATCGCTGGGTGATCAATACCGCCATCGATTGGTTAGAGGCGCACGCAACGCAATTGCAGAACACCCATTTCGTGGGGGTTAACTTGTCGGGAGGATCACTGAACGATGAGGTCTTTACCGAGGAACTATTCTCACTCTTCAAGCTACACCCGGTTGCTTTGGAAAAAATTTGCCTTGAGATCACCGAGACTGTGGCGATCACCGACATGCGCAACATGCAAAAGTTTATCGACCGGGTTCGATGGATGGGGGGCAAGGTGGCGCTTGATGATTTTGGAGCAGGATATTCCTCCTTTGGTTACCTGAAAGGCCTGTCCGTGGACTCCTTGAAGTTAGACGGGTCACTGGTGCGCGACGCTGTCCACAGTGAGGCCGGACAAGCGATCGTGAATGCTATTGCGGGATTGGTGAAGAATTTGGGTATGAAGTCAGTCGGTGAGTTCGCAGAAGATCTACCAACCATCAAAGTGCTGTACGAAGCCGGTATTGATTACGCACAGGGCTACGGGATCAGCAAACCGGTCACTCCCGAGGCCATTCTGTCAGTGACTAGCGGAGCTGACTTCATCCAAGATCCGGCCATCCTTGCTTTTCTTCAAGAGGTGCAAGAGGGCAGCACAGACACGATGCCTTTGTTTAAAGACTCACGTAGGAACCCTATTTTTTAGGCAAATCAGCTGCTCAACTGGCCGTGCAGTTCCTGACTGTTTGTCGTCCTCATGAACATCTGTTCTCTGACCAAGATGGGTTGAATCGCAGGTCCCCCGCGTACGATGGTAGGCGCTTGGGCATCTAAGCTTGCTTGAGCCACCGGGCAAGACCAACCAACTGCCAACAGACTGGTCGCGCCTGACAAATCGATGTCCGGATGATGCGTCTCAAAAAAGAATCCGGTAAGGCTGTGGTTCGCACCTGTCCATAGTGTTCGTACAAGCTCCGGGACTAGTGACATCACGCGATGTGGGACCCCGCCTGTGAACGCCATAGGGTAGAACTTACCGGTTTCACCGACGTCAGTAAACATCAACCCGTCGTACATCCGGTCCAAAGGGCGTCGCCCTGTAGCCATCATTTGATCTACGCCCTGCGCCATGCAATAGGAGTAAAAAGCTTTAAAGAGAGAGGCTCTGACGATGGATGATCCGGTATCCCCCTTTACGCAGAGTCGCGTCGATTCAACCATTCTTTTGCCCGCATATGAGCCAGGCAGATTGAGTGAGCGTTGCAACGGCAACGGCTCCATCACATTGGAATGTGTCCGCAAAGTGCCCAGAACAGAGCCATCGAGTTTGGAGGTGGCCACAAACACTTCGCACCCGTAGGCAAAGTCGGCGGCTTCAGGCTCTCGCAGTTTGGCGCCCAATTCCGGCAGGTGTTTGCCATAGGAGGCTGCGCGCAGTTGGATGACGCCATCCAGCTGCGCCTCGGTGGCAATTTCTACCTTGAAGGGCAACAATTCGGTTCGTGCAACCGCTGCTTGAATTCTCTCTACCAGAGCCATAACAACCTCCTTCCAATGAGTGACTGAAAGGTTCAGTCTAGGGTTGCTACCTAGTTCCATCCGGTGAATGAAGCAGGGTTTAGCCCGCTATCTCCGCGCCAAAAACACATAA
>JAIXVK010000486.1 GCA_027483085.1 Comamonadaceae bacterium
GCCAAGACGCCCCCGGGCAACGCGGTGCTCCGCGAGAGGTTTGAAGCCATGCGCGTGGTGCGCGCCCGTTTTTTCAGCGCGGAGGAGGCTCAAGCGATGTTCGGCGCAGAAGACCTGCATGACCTCGATGCACTCGCCCGGCTCGATATCGTGAACGATGCACAGCTTTCCCCGCAAGACAAGCAGGCTCGCTTGGCCGCGCTGGACAAGCAGCTCCCCCCTAGCCTGCGCGAAGACCGGGAGGCGCCTCGCGCCGTCATCAAGCTGGAGGCGCAGGTGGCCGCTCTGCGCGCAGCCGGCGCAGGGGAGGATGAGGTCTACCGCGCGCGCGCCAAGGCATTTGACAGTGCAGCAGCGGGCCGCTTTGCCGAACTGGATCAAGAAGAGCGGGCCTGGCAGGAGCGAATTGCCAGCTACCTGGCCGAGCGAAGCCGGCTCCTGCAGGGTGCAAGTGCGCTTGCGGACACTGAGCAAGCAGCAGCCTTGAGCGCCTTGCAACAAGCCCGGTTCACCGAAGCCGAGCGCAAGCGACTGGCGGCCTACGAGCCCTGAATGCAAAAAAGCCCTCCAGCGCTGTGCGCTGGAGGGCTTTACGGGTTAAACCAATTTAGTTGGTTTGGGTAGCAGGGTACAGGTTAGGGTAGATGTCGTTGAGCTTGTGACCGTTTGCTGCGGTGTACTCATCGCTAACATCCTTGTCAGCCACGATATCGCCAGTGCGGAGTGCCTCGGCCAGTTCTGCACGCACTTGTGCGCGGGTCTTGCCAGTCACGGTTGCCTTGGCGGGGTAAGCGGCTGGGTTCAATTCATTGAGCTTTTTGAAAGCACCGGAGCTGAACTCGTCAGCAGCAGCATCCTTGCCAGCCACGATGTCGCCAGTGCGTTGGGCTTCGGCCAGCTCTGCACGAACTTGTGCGCGGGTCTTGCCAGCAACGGCAGCCTTGGCGGGGTAAGCGGCTGGGTTCAATTCATTGAGCTTTTTGAAAGCACCGGAGGTGAACTCGTCAGCAGCGGCGTCTTTTCCGGCAACGATGTCGCCAGTACGTTGGGCTTCAGCCAATTCAGCGCGCACTTGTTCGCGGGTTTTGCCGACGTTGTCAGCAGCTTGTGCATGTCCGGTCAACAAGGCAGCAACAGCAAGAGCGATAGAAGCGGTAGCGTATTTCATGATTCAGATCCTTCATCAGTTGTGGATTCCGGTCGGTAGGCACAGTGCCTGTCGTTACCGGTATCGACGGGGCGTTTCAGGTTCGTCACATCGATGGATTGAACTTTAAAGATCCAAGCACATCTGAAAAATACCTCCACAGACAGTGGTGCATTACGCCGTTTGAAATAATCGCGGCCTTGAATAGATTGAAAAGAGACCCATGGACCGACTAATGTCAATGCGGGTTTTCCAGAAAGTGGTGGACGAAGGTGGATTTGCAGCAGCAGCCCGCGCCCTCGACATGTCATCTGCCGGTGTCACCCGCCAGATCGCCGATCTGGAAGAGTTTTTGGGCGCCCGCTTGTTGCACCGTACGACAAGAAAAGTGTCTCTAAGCCCCGCCGGTGAGGCTTACCTGGGGCGAGTGCGCACTATATTGCAAGACATCGATGAGGCGCATGAATTCACCAGCTCCCAGACCCATGAGTTGGCCGGAGAGCTGCGTTTGCTCTCGCCGCCGGCCTTGGCCTCGCACGTGATCAGCCCCATCATTGCCGGATTTACTGCCAAATACCCGGGGATCTCCTTGCACATGGATGTGGAGTCCTATGACGTGCCGCCCGTGGAGGATTACGACGTCACCATGCTCCCCACAGAAGGGGACTACGACGGCAATGTGATTGCCAGGCGCGTCTCCAGCACCCAGTCCATTCTGGTGGCTTCGCCTGCCTACCTCAAGCGCATGGGGACCCCGCTCACGCCCGACGAGCTGATCCAGCACGATGTGCTGCGCCTCAAAACGCCGAGTGGGAGTTTTGATCAATGGAAGTTGCTCAATACCGGAGCCAACGACCAGGAGGTCACGTTTCCCGTCAAGCCCAAACTCTGGGTGAACCACAGCGACACTTTGGTACGTGCCGCGATGGATGGTGCGGGTATCACCTCGGCTGCCGTGACGCTGGTGGCACCGCAGTTGACCGACGGCACCTTGGTCCGCGTGTTGTCACCCTGGATCGGTGGGCATCTATCGCTCTACGCAGCGCTGCCCAGCCGCAAGTTTTTGCCGGAGCGCACCCGCGTATTTTTGGAGTACTTGACCGAGCAAAGTCGTGCCCGCGCGGATGCGATGGTGAAGGCCTGCACCCGCTGCTGAGCGAGGCTGTATCAGTCCCGGACTACGCGCAACAGTTCTTCGCGGCTGGTCAGGCCACTGCTGACCAGTCGCTCACCGTCTTCGCGCAGCGGCACCATGCCTTGTCGGATGGCAGAGGTGCGGATGTCAGCTTCTGAGGCGTTGTGGTGGATCAGCTCGGCAATCGTGTCATCGGCCACCAGCAATTCGAAAACACCGGTGCGCCCGAGGTAGCCGGTATGGCCGCAGGCTTCGCAGCCTTTGCCCGCGCAGGTCTTGCAGGTTTTGCGCACCAAACGCTGCGCCAGCACGCCGCGCAACGAAGAGCTGAGCAGAAAGGGCTCCACCCCCATGTCGATCAAGCGGGTGACCGCACTGGCAGAGTCATTGGTGTGCAGGGTAGCCAGCACCAAGTGACCGGTCAGCGAGGCCTGGATGGCGATTTGGGCGGTCTCGAAATCCCGGATTTCGCCGATCATGATCACATCCGGGTCTTGTCGCAGGATAGCTCGTAGTGCCTTGGCAAACGTGAGGTCGATTTTGGGGTTGACCTGCGTCTGGCCGACGCCCGGCAGCTCGTACTCGATCGGGTCTTCGACCGTCATGATGTTTTGGCGCGCAGCATCTAGCCGCCCCAGCGAAGCGTACAAGGTGGTCGATTTACCCGAACCGGTGGGGCCTGTCACAAGAATGATGCCGTGGGGCTGGGCAATCAGGCCTTCAAAGCGGCGCAATACGTCGCCCTGCATGCCCACCGCCTCCAAGCTGAGCTGGTCCTGGCTCTTGTCGAGCAAGCGCAGTACCGCCCGTTCGCCGTGGGCGCTGGGCAAGGTGCTGACCCGCACATCAACGGCGCGGGTGCCGATGCGCAGC
>JAIXVK010000465.1 GCA_027483085.1 Comamonadaceae bacterium
CAGATGCATTTCGGAGGGGTGAAGAACAGCGGCATCGGCCACTTCGGCGGCCAGTCGGGGATAGACGCCTTTACCGAGCTGCGCTGGGTCACGCTACAGACCACACCACGCCACTATCCGTTTTGACACGTTTCCTCTGAAGAACGAACCCGATTTACCAACTTATTTGTACAAAAAACAAGCCATGTGGTCTACCCCCAACCCGTTTTTAAATGGCCCCTTTGAGCCCTTACGCAATGCCTATGTGGTCTCCGATTTGCATGTGGAAGGTCACATTCCACTGGAGCTCAGCGGAACGCTTTACCGCACTGGCTCCAACCAGCATTTCCGCCCTGTGGATGTAGACCATTTCCATTGGTTCGATGGAGATGGCATGGTGCATGCCTTTCACCTGAAGGATGGCCGGGCCAGCTACTGCAACCGCCTGGTCGAAACCGATGGCCTGAAGGTCGAGCGCGCGGCAGGACGCGCACTCTACAACGGCATCAGCGGACACTCGGACAAACCCCAAGAGGCGTTGCCGGAGGGCGCGCCGCGCATCAAGTCAGTGGCAGGAATCAATGTGATCTCGCTGGGCGGCAAGGTTCTCACCATGCATGAGATCGACCCCTACTACTGGGATCTGGATCCGCGCACCCTGGAGACTCGCGGCAAGTTTGATTTCGGTGGCTCCTTTGAAACCATGCTGACCGCCCACCCCCATACCGATCATCACGCAGGCGAGATGTTGTTCTATGCCCATGACAACGAGGCCCAAACACTGGATTGTTTCGCCACGGACATGACGGGGCAGGTCCTTTCCCGCCATCGGGTGGCCTTACCTTTCAAGCCGTGGATTCATGACTTTGCGTTCACAGAGAACTTTTACGTTTTTATGTTCGGTCCAATACGGACTCAGCCCTATGCAGAGCATCTGATACCGATGGGCCGAAGTGCACTGAGTTTTGAGGCCGGAGCGCGCACCCGCTTTCTGCTGGTGCATCGGGAAACCGGCGTGAGCCGCTGGCTGGAGAGTGACCTGTTCATCACTCTGGGGCACTACCTGAACGCGCATGAGGTGGAGGGCCAAATTGTGATCGATGCATCTGTCACCCGGACGTTGGACCCCGCCTTCGCAGGCCGGGTTGAAGACTTCTATCCTTTCCCGCTTGTAGACGCGCCCTCGCCTTTCTCAGGCCCCGAGTTACATCGCATGGCGCTGGACATCGTGACCGGCACAGTCAGCACCACGCGGATCGGCGA
Organism: Comamonadaceae bacterium; assembly: GCA_027483085.1. Taxonomy (GTDB): domain Bacteria; phylum Pseudomonadota; class Gammaproteobacteria; order Burkholderiales; family Burkholderiaceae_C; genus Allorhodoferax. The sequence goes on from JAIXVK010000465.1 coordinate 1,243, forward strand.
ATTCAACGCAGAGTTTGTCCGACCCAACGAAAAGGTCATGGGTCGCCCCCATCGCTATGGCTACATGACAGGCATTCATCAACCCGGCCCCCAGACCCGCGGGTTCAACTGCATCATCAAGCACGACTACTTGAGCGGGGTCAGTCACTTCCAACATTTGAGCGGCGGTTACGACATGACCCCGGGCGAGGTCATCTTCGTGGCCAAACAGGACGCCAAGGCTGAAGATGAGGGCTGGGTGATGGTGGTCTGGTGGGATCCGGTGCGCAACGCGAGCGAGCTGGTCATCCACGATGCGCAGGACTTTGAGGGCGCGCCAATCGCCCGAATCCGGCTGGACCACCATATCCCATTGGGTTTCCACGGGAACTGGATTCCCGGCTGAGCCTCACGGTTGGGATCGATAGAGCTTGGGCGACACACCCAGGCTCTTTTTAAACATCCGGCTGAAATGGGAGGAGCTGGAAAAGCCCCATGCCAAGGCAATCTCGGTGATGGACAGGCTGTCGTTGCCGGGGTTGCGCAAAGCACTTGCGCACTCCGCTATCCGTCGATGCCAGATGAAATCCATGGCCGACCCTACTGGCTCTTCTGAAAAGGCGCGATAGATGCTGCGCACGGAGCAAGCGCATCCTTGTGCAATCGTGCCGGGCGAGAGCTCGGGGTCCGCCAAATGGTTTTCGATAAACGCTTTGATACGCAGCAGATGTGCACCTTGGTGCTGTTCGCGTGCATGGTCATCTTTGAACTCTTGCAGCGCATTCCACGCCATGCCGGAGATGGCGTCCAGCAGCGTGATGGTCGCGTGGGAAGGGACACGGTCAAATTGCCGATAGGCTTCGCCGAGTATGGTTTGGACCAATCGCGAGGTGCCACTGCGACCATCGCAGCGCCTGGCACTACCTCGGGCAATCAAGTCAACCAACGTGGCATCGTCCGGTCTGGGGAGTGTGAGCACAAGCTGGTCACAACCCGAGGGGTTGTGGAGCGCGAAGGGCCGTCCGGTATCCAGTACACACCAGTCCCCCGGTTCGAGTTGTCCGGTTCTCCCGTTTTGTTCAAAAAACGAGACTGCCTTCTGCTGCATCACCAGCATCAAGGGGCCGGCCTGAACCTCGCCGCGCCGCACTACTGGCCTGACAAAACGGTGGGGGGCAGCCACAAGGCGGCACAAATGGGCTCCGCCTATGACGCCGCACTCGAGCGTCCCTGTGAAAGGTGAGGCGCCCTCCGGCACCCAGTGGCCGGGGTCGTGATCC
>JAIXVK010000326.1 GCA_027483085.1 Comamonadaceae bacterium
AGTCAAAAACGGCCAAAAGAAAACAACTGAGCGCAAGTTCTTTCCTGGCTACGTCTTGGTTGAGATGGTCATGGATGACGATACATGGCACTTGGTCAAGCACACGAACAAAGTTACAGGGTTTGTGGGTGGTGCTAAAAACCGTCCAGCGCCTATTTCTGAGTCTGAAGTGATGAAAATCGTCAATCAGATGCAAGAGGGTACTGACAAGCCCCGTCACAAGATTGAGTTTGTGGTGGGTGAGTTTGTTCGGGTGAAGGAAGGTCCTTTTACCGACTTCAATGGTTCAGTAGAAGATGTGAACTACGAAAAGAGCAAGGTGCGCGTTTCGGTCACTATCTTTGGTCGCTCTACTCCGGTCGAACTGGAGTTTTCTCAAATCGAGAAGACCTGACAGTTTTTGGCGCATTGCGCCGCGACTTAAAGTGTCTTTCGACTCGGCACTTTGGGTAATTTTTGAGTCGCTAGCCCCGGGGAGCTGAAACCAGTTGCTGGTTCGAGGCGTTTGACCCGTCAGGAGAAATCATGGCAAAGAAGATTGTCGGCTTTATCAAGCTGCAAGTACCGGCCGGTAAGGCCAACCCATCCCCACCTATTGGCCCCGCATTGGGTCAACGTGGTCTGAACATCATGGAATTCTGCAAGGCATTCAATGCCCAGACCCAAGGTGTTGAGCCAGGTCTGCCACTGCCTGTGGTGATCACTGCCTTTGCTGACAAGAGCTTCACTTTTGTTATCAAAACTCCACCTGCGACAGTCTTGATCAAAAAGGCTATCAAGTTGGACAAGGGTTCTGCCCGTCCCCACGTAGATAAGGTTGGCAAGATCACCCGCGCTCAGCTGGAAGAAATCGCAAAGACCAAGATGAAGGACATGACTGCCGCCGACCTCGACGCTGCAGTTCGTACTATCGCTGGCTCTGCCCGTTCCATGGGCGTGAATGTGGAGGGCGTGTAAATGTCCAAGCTGACTAAAAAACAAAAGACCCAAGTGGGCAAAATCGACAGCCTCAAGCTGTACGCATTGACTGATGCTTTGGCTTTGGTCAAGGAATTTGCTAACGCAAAGTTCGATGAGTCCATCGACGTTGCTGTGCAACTCGGCATTGACGCAAAGAAGTCTGACCAAGTAGTTCGCGGTGCTGTTGTGTTGCCTAACGGCACCGGCAAGACAAAGCGCGTTGCTGTGTTTGCTCAAGGTGCTAAGGCTGAAGAAGCTAAAGCCGCCGGTGCAGATGTGGTTGGTATGGACGACCTCGCCGCCATGGTGAAGGCTGGTGACATGCCTTTCGACATCGTGATTGCTGCTCCTGATGCAATGCGTATCGTGGGTACATTGGGTCAGATCCTCGGACCACGTGGCTTGATGCCTAACCCCAAGGTCGGCACAGTCACTCCAGACGTTGCTACGGCAGTGAAGAATGCCAAGGCTGGTCAAGTGCAGTTTCGCGTTGACAAGGCCGGTATCGTGCACAGCACCATCGGTCGTCGTTCGTTCGAAGCTGGTCAGTTGCAAGGTAACTTGGCCGCTTTGGTCGATGCTTTGAACAAAGCTAAGCCCGCATCGAGCAAGGGTCTGTACCTGCGTAAAGTGGCGGTGTCTTCCACGATGGGCGTTGGCGTTCGCGTCGACATCCAGTCCATCGCGGCGTAATCGTGAATTTGGGTTGGCCCCCGGGTCAATCCGATGTGGTGGGCCGGGGATGCTGTCGAAGCGTACCTGGGCCATCCAAGACCGTTGGTGTGCCCTACGCACTTAATTTTTGCCAACGCAGATGGCGATCCCGCTGCAGATGGAATGAGAGTTCTGTTAACAGTTGGTCGCTGCAATGTGGAGCATGAGCAGCGCAAGTTGCAAAGTGCATTTAAAGGAGTAGACCTTGAGTCTGAATCGCAGTGAGAAAGAAGCGGTCATCAGTGATGTGACCGGCCTCGCCGCTAAAGCTCAAACGCTCGTGATCGCGGAATACCGTGGCATCACGGTCGCTGACATGACCAAACTGCGTAATACAGCACGCAGCGCTGGTGTGAGCCTGAGTGTGTTGAAAAACACCTTGGCCCGCCGCGCCGTTGCTGGTAGCGCGTTTGAAATTGTGTCCGACCAGATGACCGGTCCTCTGATCTACGGCTTTTCCGAAGACGCAGTGGCTGCCGCTAAGGTGGTTGCCGAGTTCGCGAAAACCAACGACAAGTTGGTGATCCGTGCTGGCGCGTACGGCGGTAAGGCTCTGGACGTGAACGGCGTGAAGCAATTGGCAAGCATCCCTTCGAAGGAAGTGTTGTTGGCTCAGTTGTTGGGCTTGATGCAATCCCCCATTTCCCGCACAGCACGTGTGTTGTCGGCATTGGCGGAGCAGCGTGGCGCTGGCGCAGCAGAAGCTGCCCCCGCAGAGGCAGCTGCAGCGTAATCGCTGCCTGTCTGTAGTAACCAATATTGTTAGGAAATCAAAATGGCATTCGATAAAGACGCATTTTTGACCGCGCTGGACAGCATGACGGTCATGGAACTCAACGACCTGGTGAAAGCCATCGAAGAGAAGTTTGGTGTGAGCGCTGCTGCGATGGCTGCTCCTGCTGCTGCTGGCGGCGGTGCCGCTGCTGCTGCAGAAGAGAAGACTGAATTCAACGTTGTCTTGACTGAAGCCGGCGCAAACAAAGTGTCCGTCATCAAGGCAGTGCGCGAAATCACTGGTCTGGGCTTGAAAGAAGCCAAGGACCTGGTTGACGGCGCACCTAAGGCAGTCAAGGAAGGCGTTTCCAAGGCTGACGCTGACGCTGCTAAGAAGAAGCTGGAAGAAGCTGGCGCTAAGGTCGAACTCAAGTAATCGACCGATTCGCATGGGCTGGAGGTTCCAAAAGGGCCTCCAGCCTTTGCCGCTTGTAGGCTCCGCATTAGTGTGCACAGGAAAGTAGTGACCAACTCCTTTCCTGTGTCTTCTGATCCGACTGCAGAAGATGCCTTGGTACGGGTCGCGTGCAACGCGTGACCGTCCGCCAATGATTGGTAGTGGCCAATCGCCAAGTCTGTTGAGAATGCTCAACGCGACAGTCGCCTAGGACCCCCAGGATTCCTCAGCCTTTGCCCGGAGATCTAATGGCTTACACATACACAGAACGCAAGCGAATTCGCAAAAACTTCGGTAGTCGCGATAGCGTGCTAGAGATCCCTTATCTGCTGCAAATGCAAAAAGACGCCTACACAGCGTTCTTGCAAGCAGACATCACACCGAAAAAGCGTACCGCCGAGGGCTTGCAAGCTGCCTTCGAAGCTGCTTTCCCGATCGTTTCGCACAACGGTTTCGTGGAAATGAAGTACCTCGAGTACAACTTGGCCAAGCCAGCTTTTGACGTTCGTGAATGCCAGACCCGTGGCTTGACCTATGCTTCTGCGGTTCGCGCCAAAGTGCAACTGATCATTTATGACCGTGAGTCTTCGACCGGTCAGAACAAAGTGGTCAAGGAAGTCAAAGAGCAAGAGGTCTACATGGGCGAAGTGCCCCTGATGACTGGCAAGGGTTCTTTCATCATCAACGGCACTGAGCGCGTGATCGTGTCCCAGTTGCATCGCTCCCCTGGCGTGTTCTTCGAACATGACAAGGGTAAGACCCACAGCTCGGGCAAATTGCTGTTCTCTGCGCGCATCATTCCTTACCGCGGTTCTTGGCTCGACTTTGAATTTGATCCCAAAGACTTGCTGTATTTCCGCGTGGACCGTCGCCGCAAAATGCCGGTCACGATCTTGCTCAAGGCCATCGGCCTGAACAATGAGTCCATCCTCGCCAATTTCTTTGTGAACGACAACTTCCGCTTGATGGACAGTGGCGCGCAAATGGAATTCGTGGCTGAGCGTTTGCGTGGCGAAATCGCACGCTTTGACATCACAGACAAGTCGGGCAAGGTCGTTGTTGCCAAGGACAAGCGCGTCACAGCACGTCACACCCGTGAATTGGAACAGTCCGGCACTACACACATCAGCGTGCCTGAAGACTTCTTGATTAGCCGCGTCGTCGCGCGCAATGTGGTCGACGGCGACACCGGCGAAATCGTGGCCAAGGCCAACGAAGAGCTGACAGAAGCACTCCTGAAGAAACTGCGCACTGCAGGTATTCAGGACTTGGCTTGCATCTACACCAACGAGTTGGACCAGGGCGCTTACATTTCGCAAACCCTGCGCACCGATGAAACGGTAGACGAGTTCGCAGCACGCGTGGCTATCTACCGCATGATGCGTCCCGGCGAGCCGCCCACAGAGGACGCAGTTCAGGCGCTGTTCCAACGCTTGTTCTACAACCCGGATACCTACGATCTGTCTCGCGTGGGCCGAATGAAGTTCAACGCCAAGATGGGCCGCTCGGAATCTACCGGTCCCATGGTGCTGACCAACGAAGACATCCTGGCTGTCGTCAAGATCTTGGTGGATCTGCGCAATGGCCGTGGTGACGTCGATGACATCGACCACTTGGGTAACCGCCGCGTACGTTGCGTGGGCGAGTTGGCCGAGAACCAATACCGTACTGGTTTGGCACGTATCGAAAAAGCCGTGAAAGAGCGTTTGGGCCAGGCGGAGCAAGAGCCTCTGATGCCGCATGACCTGATCAACAGCAAGCCGATTTCGGCAGCCTTGAAGGAATTCTTCGGTGCTTCGCAGTTGTCCCAGTTCATGGACCAGACCAACCCGTTGGCAGAAATCACCCACAAGCGCCGTGTATCGGCCCTTGGCCCTGGTGGTTTGACCCGCGAACGCGCTGGTTTCGAGGTGCGAGACGTGCACGTGACCCACTACGGTCGTGTGTGCCCTATCGAAACTCCCGAAGGTCCAAACATCGGTCTGATCAACTCTTTGGCGCTGTACGCACGCCTGAACGAGTACGGTTTCATCGAAACCCCTTATCGCCGTGTGGTGGATAGCAAAGTCACCAATGACATCGACTACCTGTCTGCGATTGAAGAAGGCAAGTACGTTATTGCCCAGGCCAACGCGGCACTGGACAAGGAAGGTACGCTGACCGGCGACCTAGTGTCTGCACGTGAAAAGGGTGAGTCCATTCTGGTGAGCGCTGACCGCGTTCAGTACATGGACGTGTCGCCTGCCCAGATCGTGTCGGTGGCTGCTTCTCTGGTTCCATTCCTGGAGCACGATGACGCCAACCGCGCTTTGATGGGTGCCAACATGTCGCGCCAAGCCGTGCCCGTGTTGCGTCCTGAAAAACCGATGGTGGGTACCGGTATCGAGCGCGTCGCAGCGGTCGACTCCGGCACGGTGGTGACAGCGACCCGTGGCGGTATCGTCGATTACGTCGATGCGACTCGAGTCGTGATCCGTGTAAACGATGCAGAAGCGCAGGCTGGTGAAGTCGGTGTGGATATCTACAACCTGATCAAGTATCAGCGTTCCAACCAGAACACCAACATCCATCAGCGCCCTATCGTGAAGAAGGGCGACAAGCTCGCCAAGGGCGACGTGATTGCCGACGGCGCATCGACTGACCTGGGCGAAATCGCCATTGGTCAGAATATGTTGGTCGCGTTCATGCCGTGGAACGGCTACAACTTCGAAGACTCGATCTTGATCAGCGAGCGTGTGGTGGCAGAAGACCGCTACACCTCCATCCACATCGAAGAACTCGTAGTGATGGCGCGTGACACCAAGTTGGGTGCGGAAGAAATTACGCGCGATATTCCCAACTTGAGCGAACAGCAGCTCAACCGTTTGGACGAGTCCGGCATCATTTATGTGGGTGCAGAAGTTCTGCCGGGCGATACCTTGGTTGGCAAGGTCACGCCCAAGGGCGAAACCACGCTCACCCCTGAAGAAAAGCTCTTGCGTGCGATCTTCGGCGAGAAAGCCAGCGACGTGAAGGACACTTCCCTGCGCGTGGATCAGGGCAGCTCCGGCACTGTGATCGACGTGCAAGTGTTCACGCGCGAAGGCATTCAGCGTGACCGCCGTGCACAGCAGATCATTGACGACGAACTCAAGCGGTTCCGTCTGGACCTGAACGACCAGTTGCGTATCGTGGAAGCGGACGCGTTTGACCGTATCGAGAAGTTGTTGACCGGCAAAGTAGCCAATGGCGGCCCGCAAAAGCTGGCCAAGGGCACCAAGCTCGACAAGGCTTACCTGACTTCTGTGGAGAAGTTCCACTGGTTTGACATCCGTCCTGCGGACGAAGA
>JAIXVK010000142.1 GCA_027483085.1 Comamonadaceae bacterium
CGGCTGCGGGCTGCAGCCACCGCGCTGCAGGACCAGCCGCTGAGCCTGCAGCAACTGTTCCGGCTGCATGGCCGGGCAGGGCCGGGGGCCTTGCTGGTGGTGCTCGCAGTCCCCTGCCTTTTGCCCGTGCCCGGCGCGGGCATGTTGCTTTCCATGGGGATGGTGATGGTGGCTTGGATGATCTGGCGCTATTACCCGCGTCTGGTCATGCCCCGCAAGGTGGGGCGCTTTCAACTCTCCCCCCCCATGGCACGGCGCGCCTTGAACACCTTGGCGTGGATGTATGAAAAGGCTTCCGCCGTCATGCGAACCCGGATGCGCTGGTGGATGCAACCCGGCCACCGCGTCTGGCTCGCCCCCTTTGTGGCCGCCATGGCCTTGATCATTTTTATGCCCATCCCTTTCGGTAATGTGGTGCCGGCCGCTGCCTTGGTGCTCATTGGCCTGGGGCTGGTGTTTGAAGACGGCTTGGCCATGCTCTCAGGTGTCGTTCTGGGCGTGGTTTTGTTGGCAGTCCTGGCCGCTCTGGCCGGAGGGGCTGCCCACTGGGCGCCTGAGCTTTGGGCCGCCTGGCCTCTGCGCCCGCAGTAAAACGCTGCGGAATTTCAGTGCCCGCCCAGCCGCAGCGCCAAAGCGCTGAGGGCCTGGTAGGCGTCGCCACTAGGCGTATCCCATGCTTTCACCACCGCGGCCTGCCGCTCAATGGCGGCCACATCGCCGCGCGCAGCAGGGCCTGTGAGCGCACCGGCCGGACCAAGCCGGGTGATGTTGTCCACTGCATTGCGTAACAAGGTCGCACGCAGGTGCGGCAGCAAGTGGGCGGGTACACCAGTGCGGGTCCAGGCAGCTTCTGCGACCGACTGGATCACTGGCAGAAAGTTGGTCGCAAACACTGCAGCCGCGTGATAGAGCACTTTATCCTCGCTGGCCACACCAAACGTCTGCGCGCCAATCGCATCGAATGCCACGCGCAAAGTTTCGCAAGCGGAGGTGTCACCTTCCAGCGCACACGCCGTGCCCGCGAACTGCTGCACCGCCACCCCGACATCTGCAAAACTCAAGATGCAATGCGCGCTGGCCGTGCGCCAACCCGCGTCGGCCAAGGGCTGCAAGCTGCCGGCATTCTGGGCGCCGCTGCAATGAAAGACGATGGGGGCAGCGGTTCCGGATGGTTGCGTGGCGGCGAGCGCGCTGGCGACTTCGGCGATCCGCGCATCCTGCACCGCCACCATCCACACATCAGCCGGGCGCATGGCCTGCAGGGTGGCTACCGCCGTGCCCGCGCCCATGGCGGAGCACGCGACTTGTGCACTCGCCAAGCTGCTGGTCAACACATCTTGAATCTCGAACACGCCATGCCGTGCCCACAAGGTGGCCAATGTGCGGCCCACACGGCCGGCACCTATCAGGTTCAGGGTTGTCACGCGCACTTCACTCCGGGAACGGTGGGCGCCGCTACCATGGCGCCATGAAAAAAATTCTGGTTACAGGCGGCACCGGGGCCGTCGGCAAATACATTGTGGACGATCTGGTGCAGCACGGGTACACCGTGGGGGTGCTCGATCTGGCCGCCCCTGCTCGCAATGATGTGGCGCACCATGCCGTAGACGTATTGCAGCTCGATGCGGTGCTGCAAGCCATGGCCGGTTATGACGCGGTCATGCATGTGGCGGGCATTCCGCACCCGCTCAATGACCCGGCCAAACGGGTGTTTGATGTGAATGTGAACGGCACCTTCAATGTGCTCGAAGCCGCTGCCCAGCATGGCATTGCCAAGGTGGTGTTCACCTCCAGCGAATCGACCATGGGCTTTGCCTTTGCGGCGCACCGGCTGGCGCCCCTGTACATCCCGGTGGACGAAGCCCACCCGGCCCGCCCGCAGGACCCCTATGGCCTGAGCAAGGTGGTGAGTGAGCAGATCTGCAAAACCTATTCCGACCGCTTTGGGCTGCGCACCGTGTGCCTGCGCATGCCGTGGGTCTGGCTGCCTGACGATGCCCAGCGCCCGTTTTATCGCTCGCTGGTGGCGGAGTATCCCCAGTGGTACAAAAACTTGTGGACCTTTGTGGATGCCCGCGATGTGGCTACTGCGCACCGCCTGGCGCTCGAAGTCGAGCTGGAGCAGCAGCACGAAGCCTTTTTCATCACTGGCCCGCATAACTGGACCGGCCGCGATGGCCGTGCCTTGATGGCCGAGTTCTGGCCCGAGGTGACGCAGTTCGCGGCTGACTTTACCGGCGCCGAGCCCTTGATTTCTCATGCCAAGGCCGCCCGCCTGCTGGGCTATGCGCCGCGGTATGGCGTGACCGACGTGCTCGCTTAGTTAACGCCGGCCGGCACAGCCGGGGCCGCGGCGGCAGGTGCTGTTGCTGGTTGGTGCAACTGGTGTCGGCGAAACGGTTGGACCTTGCCCGAGAGCCAAAGCGCAATCCGGACCTCCATCGCATGGGTCGGCAGGTAGGTCGCAGTGCTGGTGTTCAAGGCCAGCACCAGCAGGCAGGGCGCCCACCGTGAAGCCGGGTGCCGCAAAGGCACCTGCCCCAAACGCCGCACCACCGGCACACTGACCGCCAGCCCGAGCAGCCA
>JAIXVK010000228.1 GCA_027483085.1 Comamonadaceae bacterium
AAGGTATTGCCGGGCCTTCTGATTAGGCGAGAAGTGGAAATCGAATACTTGCAGCAGACCTAATCTGCTCGGTTATCGTGCCGTCCGCTTCTTCGGTGTCTGCTTTTTTAAACCCCAATACGTCCATCCATTGCTTGAATGGCCTGAAATAGATTGCGCAGCAGATGATAGAGAAGGGAAGATTTCCCGGCCAATTTTGACGGAAACATCACCTCGCTCGGCGTCAATGGATATTACTTCGGCAGTCACGGACCCCGGCCTTTTTCTGAACTTGTGGATTAGCTTATCGCCAATTTTCGGGAGTAATTTCTCGTTACTCATTGTATGGTCTCCTGTTGGTTGCTTCTAGTGGCAGAAGGCTCCGGTATTAGGTTGACTGCCTGATAATTTCTGCAATAACTTGCCGATAGCCGCTCTCTGGATCTCTTGGTGAAATATCAACGTCTAATACTTTTCCGCCCATCAAACCTCCGGATGTGCCGATGATCTCCTCGATCTTCACACTTAACTCGGATTCAATAGTGGAGTAATACAATGTGAAAATCTTGATCCGACGATCTGAAGCAATTTGCTCTGACAAAAGAGCCAGGCGATCATATTTCCGTCCGTCAGGACGAGGGTAGTAATTGGAAAGTCGTTGCTCTTGAAATTGAATTGTTGAGCTGGCGGTATGCTTCTTGTATTCAATTAAAGCCATTGGCCGCATAGTAGACTTTTCGCAGATCAAAAGATCTGCGTCTCCAGGCCAGAGTGCGTCAGTTCTCGATAAATGACACTCCAGGGCAGATGTGCCGTAGATCAATCCTTTTCTCCCGATGGCGATAGGGCCGCCGGATCGAATTTTTATCATTTCCTCTATTTCAGGCAGTCCAACTCTTGAGATATCTAACCCCTTTTTCGAATCGGGATTTTTAGGCCAGTGTGCGTATATTATTTTTGATGGTTTACTACTCCACTGCTGACGATCATCGAAGATTATCGCAGTGGCCGAGCATGAGTTCGCCAATGAAAAATCAACCAGATCCCGAAATTTTTGATGGCTTCTAAGACTGCCGGCGATGGCTTCGTCACTTAAATTCGACCAGTCAACCTGATCAGTTGTTTCGACTGGGCACTTTAACCAAAAATCTCTATTCAATTGATTGGTAGTCCAGTCAATAAAATAGTCAAAACTTACCCCAAATAGATTCTGGGCTGACAGAAGATCATTTGAGAGTATGGATTGGGGGCCCGGCAGAACGGGATTTTCTTTTGCCAGAACAGCCCTATTGGAGCAAAGGGCAAGGATGGGTTCTATGAAATTCACTTTGTTTCCCAGTTATGCCCAAACTTGATCGAGATTTTTCGCTGCCAACAGCTTTTCCTTCAGCGCATACCGCGAAGATTGCATGTTGATCTCGCTGCTTTCCGGGCGGGGGATCGGAACAATCGCCGTTGCAGCACCCTTGAACTTGATCATGTACTTGCCCGTGTCGTTGTACGGAACAATGGCGTCGATCTCTGCGATGTGGGTGAGGGCGGCAACAGGGGCGACCTGATAAGCCGCGATGAACTTCAGTTTCGAGATGTGCTTCGCATTGATGCGCACGGCGAACCAGCAGTGCTCGTTCAGAAAGCGTTGCTTGAACCCTTCCTCGCGTGCCGGGACAACGATCGTGTCGAACTTGTCGTTCTCAGAACCGACGGGCTGTACCTGATCGCTCGGGTCGTCCTGCTTGGGCGGCGTGAAGGCGTTGATTCCAAGCATCGGCAAGATCAACAACATGTCAGCAAGGAATGCCTGAGCCGTGGCCTTGGCTGCGGGGGCCATCGTCGGAGCAGTCGGGTTGTTCTTGTTCAGAAGAATGGCCCGGTCGTGCTTCTTGGCCAGAGTAACCAATGCCGATTCCAGGTACTGAACTTCCGTCTTGCCGATCTTGTGGTTGCGGTCGAAGAAGTAGACCCCCCAAACCCATCCCTCCTTGTTCGAGACGTGATTCTTCAAGCGGTCGCCGACGGGGTCAGCCTCGCCGATGTAGATCGTTTCTTCGGCAGCATTGCCCACAAGGATGTAGATACCGGCCTGGGAGAAGCCCGGTTCCTGTTTCAACAGGTGGAAGAGCTCCCTGTTGAAGACGACGCCGTAGCCTGACCAGTTCGACTTGTCGAGGTGGCGAATGCCTTCGGGATCACCGGTGGTTGCGAAAAGCGTGATGGAGAAAGGCTGCATGCATACCTCTCTCAGATCTTCACTTCGAAGCGCAAAAAGTCGGTGAGACGCTTTGATTCGGCGATCTCGTCGTGCGGCACCAGCAAGTACCGCCACGGCTTGGTGCCGACTGTTGCCGCGTGATCCGAAGCGTGATTGCACCACCGCGCAGCGGCAGCAGCCTTGGCCTGAACTTCCTGAGTATTGATGTCGGCTCTGGCCTTGGTTTCGACCATGAAGATGGTCGAATCCGTTTCCGCCACGAAGTCAGGGATGTACTCCGGCTGCTCGGTGCCCAGCTTGTAGTAAATCTGGAACTGGCCCTTGGCGGGCTTGAACCACTTCGATGCGTCGCGCTCAAGGATGACGGCGAAGCGACGTTCCGTGTCGGAGTCGAACTTCTGCAGCGGGTAGAGACAGCGAGCGAAGCCACCGAACAGCATTTGCTTGATCCGGCCCAGCTCTGTCACTGTTTCCCGGAAGTGGTGAGCGGTCTGTCCTGCGGTGGCCGTGTAGTTGCAGGCTTTCAGTTCCGTGAATCCACGGCTGACCTGCACTTCGTACTCGGTCGCTTCCTCCCAGAAGTGCGCCATCATTTGCGCGTGAATTTCACGAGCGATCAGGCGGCGATCCCGATCCAGCACGCCTCTGGCTTCCGCTTCCGATAGGTAGCCCTGTAGGTGCTGCACCATCTGCCCAGAGAGGTCATAGAGCAGATCGGCGTGCGTGAAGTAGTCGATGTCGTCGAAGTCCACCAACGCGTGGACGATGTAGTCTTCCAGCCGCTGCTCTTTAAGACCGACTTCCGACGCCAGCGTGTCCTGCTCGTTGGTGTGCAGGTTGTGAATGATGATCTCGCGTTCGCCCGGCTGAAGATGCAACTGAGCGACGTCGAGCTTGAACGGGTGGAAGCCCGTGGTGACTTCGCCGGTTGGCACCACCGCAATGCGGGGAATGTCGATGGTTTGCTGGACGACGATCTCGGTGGTCTTGGCCACCACGGCCGAGAGGTCGAGTGCAGGCATGCCGTCGTCGGCACCTGCCAGCAGCTCACCCTGAGCAGGCTTCAGGCGCTCGGTCACCTCAGCCAGGATCGCGGCCTGCACTTCCGCGTTAAGCAGTGCGCCGCTGGTCGGGACGAGATCGCGCTTGACCTCGTACTTGCCAATGACGTCCATCACAACACGGGCGGCTTGGCGCTCGCGCTCCGTAGCGAATACTGGCACGGGGGCTGGGCTGGCCGGGGCCGTGCCCGCGTTTGTTGGGGCGCTTGCGATAGAGGGCGCGTCAGCAAGCCCCAGGCGCGTCATCGCACCCGAGCCTACCTGGACGCTCACCTTCTTGTCGTCGGCGCTTGGCGCCTCGAGGATCACCTGCTTCAGCCTGATCGGTGAATCGCCCCGGTTGGCTTCGTCGATGATTTCCTGAAACTTGTCGTGCGCGACGATGTTGAGGCGATCAACCGCTGCCACGCCAGTCCGTTTGCCATAGGGTAGCCGCAGTCCGCGACCAATGGACTGCTCAATCAGCGTGCGCGCATTGGCCGCACGCAACGGCACGATGGTGTAGAGGTTGGTTACGTCCCAGCCCTCTTTGAGCATGTTGACGTGAATGACGATCTCGGTCGGCTCGTCCACGCTCTCCACTGCGAGAAGGCGCGTGATCATCTCTTCTTCTTCCGCGCCAGTGCGGCTGGAGTCGACCTGAATCACCTTGCCCTGATAGCGTCCCTCGTAGAAGGCTTCTGACTCTAGAAGCGCCAAAAGTTGCCCAGCGTGGGTGGTATCACGCGCAATCACGAGCATGAACGGCTTCACGACCTTCACGCCGTTCTCGCGGGCGTAGGTCAGCAGCTCCACCTTGGTCATTTCGTGCAGGCGGACACCGTCCTCCAGCTTGGTCTTTTCGATTTCCTCGGGCGTGTGAGCCTTGGCGTCGAAGTTGCGCTGGGTCACTGCAGCGGGCTCTTTGACGAAGCCGTCTTCCATCGCTCGTGCCAATGGGTAGTCCATCACCACGTTCTTGAACGGCACGGGGCCGCGCGTGGATTCCACGAACGGTGTCGCCGTCACCTCCAGGCCGAACAGCGGCTTCAGCTCATTAATGGAGCGAACCCCAGCGCTGGCGCGATAGCGGTGCGACTCATCCATCAGCAGCACGAGATCTGGCAAGTTGGCCAGATGGTTGAAGTAGCTGTCCCCAAGCACTTCCTTCATCCGCTTGATGCGTGGCTCCTTACCGCCACGCACCTCGGAGTTGATCTTGGAGATGTTGAAGATGTTGATGCGAACATCGTGGGCAAATCCCATCGTCTGATCCTGCACAACCGCCCCGGTTTGGTCGTAGTTGTCGCCGGTGATGATCAGCGGTGGCTGTTGTGCAAATTCAGCGATGCCCTTGAAAACGTACTTGGGCGTGTTGCGCGTGAAGTCTGCGATCAGCTTGTTGTAGATCGTCAGGTTCGGGGCCAGCACGAAGAAGTTGTTGATGCCGTGCGCCAGATGGAGGTAGGAGATGAATGCACCCATCAGGCGGGTCTTACCGACGCCGGTGGCGAGCGCGAAGCACAACGACGGAAACTCCCGCTCGAAGTCCTCCAATGTTGGGAACTCAGCCTTCAGGGTGGAGAGAATCGCCGCCACATCCTGCTCATGACCGAGCAGGTCTGGGGCGGCCTCAAGCGCACGCACCAATTTCGAGAGAGATTCCGCCTGTGGAGGCCGAAGAGACAATCGACCGGTGACGGCGTTCAGGACGCGTGCGTTCATTATTCGTTCTCCCCAAACAGACCGCCTTGCCCGGCGCTCGCGGGGCCAGATTTCTTGCTTTTCGGTGCCGCAGAGCCAGCTGCAGTCGGATGTTTTTCTACCTGAGCCATTGGCAGGTTTGCCACTTTCAGGCTGTAGTCGTCGTGGCCCCATTCACAGCGGGCGAGAACCATCTTAGGAATCTTCTTCAGCGTCAGATTCGGCCAGCGCTCCGACGCCTTGGCTGCCGTGACGCCGTGGAAGGCCGCACAGCACACGAGCAGGCTTTGGTCGCTGCCCACCTCGTCGGAAAGTGCTTGTAGTTGCTCTGCAGACAGGTTCTGGGTGGTGACATAAATGAAGTCGCGCTCACTTGAGTGACCGTGTTGCCACCAATGCACCTCTGAAGGCGCATAGGAGAAACCTTCCACTTTGGCTAGGGCCTCTGCCAGCTGTGCCGAGTCATATTCAGGGTTAATGACAGGATTTCCCCAGCGATCATTAACTATCAGGCTTGGCGCTAGCCTGTAATATCGAAAGCCACCGCCTCCCTGCCAGTTCGCGGTATCAGTTATGCCGCCCCGATCAGTGCCATCAATGACTTTCTTTAGTCGTGGTATGACATGGGTATGGCAATGTTCGCCCAGCTCAACCATTATCCAGCGCCGCCCCATCTTGTGCGCGACAGCGCCAGTGGTTCCTGAGCCAGCAAATGAATCGAGAACCAGATCGCCCGGCTTAGTGGCAAGGTGAATGATCCGCTGGAGAAGTCTCTCTGGCTTGGGTGTGTCGAAGGGGTTTGTCGGGTTGAACGACTTTACTTCTTCGCGTGCCTCATGATTATTCCCAGCATCCGTGTGGAGCCAAACGGTTGGGCACGGGGTTCCTTCGTCCGAGAGTTCAGCCAAAAAAGTCTTTCTGGACGGTGCTGCAGTGCCGTCCTTGCCGAACCAAATCTCATTGCCCGCATCAAGCCGCCTTAGCGTGTCATCTGAAAAGCGTGGAAATGTCCCGGATGGGGGGCTCCAAACCACTCCATTTCTAAATGTGAATGAAAAGTTCTTATTGCTTTCCGACCCACTTTTTGCATGCAGCGGGGTTGCTTTCCATGGCCCCTTTGGGTGCTTGTCTGGATTCCTATACCGAGCATTCATTTCCTCGGTGCGTGACATTTTGTTGGGTCGCCACTGCCCTTTGTCCTTGGCGTATATCAATATGTGATCGTGATTGTCAGAGAGCCACTTTGCATCATTTGCAATTGTGTACTTCTTCTGCCAGACAACGTTTGATACAAAATTGGCTCTGCCAAAAAGCTCATCACAGATGACTTTAAGGTAATGCGCTTCGTTGTCGTCTATTGATATCCAAAGGGACCCATCATCCGAAAGTAAATTTCTTATGACTTCAAGCCTATCCCGCATCAGACCAAGCCAAATAGAATGCTCTAGGCCATCGTCGTATTGTGCAAAGGCGCTGCCTGTGTTGTAAGGTGGATCGATGAATACGCACTTGATCCTTCCTGAATATTGAAATTCAAGTGCCTTCAATGCTAGAAGGTTGTCGCCATAAATCAGGGCGTTATCAAACTGATCCGTTTCCCCGTAGCGGGCGACTGCGTGATAGGATTTATCGGGATCACCAAGGAGAATGCGAGGCTCAAGACGAGGGCGCTTGCCTTTTCCAATCCAATTTAGTTCGAGTCGTTGCATATATTTTTCCGTAATCAGCACCAGCCGTATTGTCTGGCTGTTGTTGTTCCAAGGGTTCCTAACTGACTGGACTTCTTTGCGAGCTTTCTGAATTCCACAGACGACAGATTAATGAAGCGCAATCGAAAGAGCGATTTCTTATCGGTTCGTTCAAAAATCGCGACATAGGGAGAACGACCCAGTGTCCCATCCGAAAGGCGGGGGCGTAGACCAGCAGCCACTTCCGGTACCTCGCTTGTCAGTTGAAGCCGCCACATGTGATTCCCTTGAAATTTCAAGCGAAGTTGTGCTTTCTTCCCTGATGAAACCATGAAGTCAAAGGTTCTTGGCTTTTCTCCCGTGGGATTCAATCCAAAAAATAGACCTTGCTCGGCTTTGAGTTCAATCTCACGGCCCATTGCGGTTATATATCCGCATTCGATCCAACACGTGTCTGCCTGCGTGGGATCTAACTCTGCGTCATCTGACGACAGAATAATCATTCCTGACTTTGACTTCCCCTTGGCTGCGGCTTCCTTTGGCTTTCGAGCATTTGCCGTCTCATATCTCTTCTTGTAGGCAATTAGCTCCTGCTTCGTAGGTGAATGGCCTTGCTTCCAGAGAGCGTCCCAAAGCGTCTGGGTCATCAAGAAGTCTTCTTGATTCTCCGCATTAATGATTGCATTTGCCTCGCCGTTTCCGGCTAGAGCCTGCGATGTCAAATTGGAGGACCCCAATATTGTCAGACCTTGCTTGGGTTTTGAATGTTTCCTAAATATGTAGACTTTTGGGTGAAATCGAAGCCCGAGTTCTGAATATGAAACCACTCTAACTTCGGCGCCCGGAATGGCCATTGCAGCGTCAATTGCTCCAGGTTGAGTTACGTAATCATCTAGACCAATCAGCCATTTACTCTTGCCGGGTATTGAATTCGCAAAACCGTTTATTAGTAGACGTATTCCAGAAACGGTCATGTACGCTACCGAGACCAATGCTTCATCAAAAGAAGTTTGTCCGGCCCGATCGCTTATTAGCTGAGCAAGCGTGTGTATCGACTTACTTGTCGGTGTTTGAACTTGAAATTCGACCTTCACGCTAAACCCTCCGCAATTGGAAAATGAGTGCCGCGCGGCCGGGGTGTTGAATTTGACCAAAGATCACACGAGCTCCCATTCGATAGTGAACAGCGTGTGTTCGACAACCTGCTGTTGAAGTTGCACTTCCAGTTGGGTAATCAGGTCGTTACGCTGGCTCTCGACCTCGTCCTGTCGGGCGAACAACTCGCGCCGCAGCTTGGAGCGCTTTGCTTCAAGCTCCCGCTGGCGCTTTTGATGGGCCAGCTTTTCTTCGAGCGTGGGTGAAGTCGCCGCTGTGCGACGCACTTCCTTGATCTCGGAATCGATGGCCTTGATCTCTTGCTCAAGCCCCAGCTTTAAGTCATCGGCCCAAGCATCCAGCTTCTGGACCTCTTGGTCGAAGTAGCCGAGGTTGCGCTGGTTGATCTCGCGGAGCAGGGCAATCTTGCGGGCCTCCACGTCCTCCACAAGGGACGCGTCCGCCGTGCTGAAAAGCCCTGCCGACTGCGACCGCGCAGGCAGGCGCAGCAATTTCTCCGGGTCGTCTTCCGCCAGGGCGTGGCCATCCGAAGTGCTGGCCGCCACTACCAAATGCTGTTCCTGGTTTCCCAGGGCTTCCACCGACACCAATTTCAATGTCAGCCAGCCTGTCTTGCCTCGATAGGCCTTGAGCGTGCTGATCTGCGTGCCATAGGCGTCGTAGTCAAAGATGAGCCGTGTGCTGGCGAGTTCGCGGGTTTTCGCTTGATGGGCAACCCAGACGGCGAGCGGATGTCCGATCCGGTAGAGGTGAGCATCACCGGAGCGTCGAGGAAGCTCGTATCGCCCTAGATCGATACCGTTGAGAGCCGCTTCCGGCGCGCTCTGAAGGACGAATCCATCGTTGTCAAAAGTGGCACAGTCGGCCAACTCTGCCCTGGTCAGATCCATCAGCATTCGTTCGTACTTGCTGCGTGCGGCGCGACTGTCCTCTGCGCGGACCCGCAGCTTGTCTTGAACTTCCTCGTCGAAGTTCTCAAGCAAGATCTGGCGAGTCTTGACCATCGCCTCGCTGATTTCGCCCGAGAGGTCGAGTTGCAGCTGCTCAAAGCTGGCCTTGATGGCGGCCGGGTCGCGGCAGTTTTGATAAATGTCGGCGATGCGCCGTTCGAAGTCCACGCCCGAGCCGATGGCACCCAGTACTTCATCGCTTGCCCCGAAAACGCCCTCGAAGAGCTGAAACTTCTGCGCCAGCAGCTCATAGACACGCGCGTCTGCCTCGTTGCTGCGGTCGACGAAATTCACCACCACCACGTCGAACTTCTGGCCATACCGATGGCAGCGACCGATGCGTTGTTCGATGCGCTGCGGATTCCAGGGCAGGTCGTAGTTAATGACCAGTGAGCAGAACTGGAGGTTGATGCCTTCGGCACCGGCCTCTGTCGCAATCATCACCGTGCCGCGCTCTTTGAAGTGCTCGACCAGTGCGGCTCGAGTGTCGGCGGTCTTCGAGCCGGTGATGCGATCCGTTCCCTCATGGCGCTTGAGCCAATCTTTGTAGACGGCCTGTGCTCGGGCATCGCTGTTGGTGCCGTTGAACAGCACGATGCCTTCCCCGTAGGACGTGTCCGCCAACAGAGAGAGCAGGTATTCCTGCGTGCGTTTTGACTCGGTAAAGATGATGGCTTTCTTGGCCGCGCCGAGACGCTCCAGCTCTGAAAACGCTCGATCCAGCGCGGTCAACAACGCTTTGCCCTTGGAGTTGTCGCGGA
>JAIXVK010000341.1 GCA_027483085.1 Comamonadaceae bacterium
CCGATGGTGAAGCCTTGATTTTAGGGAGTTACCGCCTCTTTATCAAACGATAGCTACTGCCGAAAATCGGCTAGGCATTCACTGGAGGCTATGGGCTCGCGCGTTGAACTGCAACGCGGCCAACCCCGCATAGACGCCACCTTTGGCCACCAACTCCGCATGGGTCCCTTGCTCGACCAATTCGCCGTGGTCTAGCACCACGATCAAATCGGCTTTTTGGACGGTCGCTAACCGGTGGGCAATCACTAATGTGGTGCGGTCGCGCATCGCAGACTCCAGGGCCGCCTGCACCATGCGTTCACTTTCGGCATCCAGCGCACTGGTGGCCTCGTCGAGCAAAAGCAGAGGCGGGTTTTTGAGCATGGCGCGGGCAATGGCAATCCGTTGGCGTTGTCCGCCAGACAAGCGCACGCCCCGTTCCCCCAGGAAAGTGTCATAACCCTCTGGCAGCGCTTCGATAAATTCATGGGCGAAGGCGGCATGGGCTGCGGCTTTGACCTCCGCATCGGTAGCGCCGGGTTTGCCGTATCGGATGTTTTCGATAGCGCTGTTCGAGAAAATCACCGCATCCTGCGGCACGATGCCCACGCGCTGTCGCAGCGCATCGAGTGCCAGCTGCCGTGTGTCTGAGCCGTCCAGCACAATGCTGCCGCTCTGCGGATCGTAGTAGCGCAGCAGCAGCTGAAACACGGTGCTTTTGCCGGCTCCGCTGGGCCCGACAATCGCGACCGTTTGCCCGGGCAGCACGTTCAAGTGAAAGTTTTTCAGGGCTTGCTGCTGAGGGCGTGACGGGTAATGAAAGTTGACCGCTTCAAATTGAATAGCACTCCCCGCAATAGGCATGGGCGCTATCACTGGTTTAGCCGGTGATGTAATGGGCGACTGGGTGCCCAGCAACTCCATCAAACGCTCGGTGGCGCCGGCTGCCCGCAGTAGATCCCCATACACCTCACCCAGCACCGCAAATGCGCTGGCCAAAATGATCACATACACCACGGTCTGGCCCAAGTGCCCGGCGGTAATGCGCCCCTCGGCCACGGCTTGGGTGCCTTGGTACAAGCCCCACAACAAAGCCGCACTGGTGGCAATGATAATGAAGGCCACCAGGCCCGAACGCATCAAGCTGCGCTTGGTGGCCGTGGCAAAGGCGTTGTCGGTCGAGCTAATGAAACGCTGGGTCTCCCGGTCTTCGGCCGTGTAGCTTTGCACCACTGGAATCGCATTGAGCACCTCCGCTGCGATCGCGCTGGAGTCAGCCACCCGGTCCTGCGAGGCGCGTGAAAGCTTGCGTACCCGCCGACCGAACCACAAACTGGGTAAAACAATCAGCACCAAAACAGCCAGCACCTGCAGCATGACGACCGGGTTGGTCCACACCAGCACCGCCAACGCGCCCACCCCCATGACCGCGTTGCGCAAGCCCATGGACAGCGAAGAGCCCACTACGGTTTGCACCAGCGTGGTGTCAGCCGATAGGCGCGAGAGGACTTCGCCGGTCTGGGTGGTTTCAAAAAACTCCGGGCTCTGCCGAAGCACATGGCTGTACACCGCATTGCGCAGGTCGGCGGTGACCCGTTCACCCAGCCAGCTCACCATGTAAAAGCGCGCTGCAGAAAACAGCCCCAAGGCCACAGCCACCGCAAAAAGGGCTGCAAAGTGATTGCGCAGCGCCATCACCTGGGTCCCTTTGTCTGCTTGCACCAGACCCCCGTCGATCAAGCTGCGCAGCGCCACCGGAAAGGCCAGGGTCGCCACCGCTGCCAGCACCAGAAACACCAGCGCCATGGCGATCCGCCCGCGATACGGCCTCAAAAACGGCAGCAAGCCACTCAAAGACTTGGGGTTGGTCGATTTGGGGCGTTCAGAGGTACTCATGGGCAATCAGGTAAGGGTGATGGGCCGGGCTGCAAGGCGATCCGCAGAATTAAAGCGCGTGCCGGTCATCCACTGAGTATTGCGCAGTCTGCCGGAGGGACACCTGAGCGGGACTTTGCGGTTTGTTTCATTTTGTTGCACATCAGTCGATGTAAGCTCATGAAAAAAATAGGAGGAACCATGGAGACTCGAAAAATGCATATCCAAGGCATGGAGGTACAGGTGGAGGGGAGCGGACCGCGCACGGTCCTGATGTTGCATGGATGGCCAGACACCCTGGCCGTGTGGGACGGCACCGTTCGCGCCCTGCAAAACAATTACCGGTGTGTGCGATTGACGCTCCCCGGCTTCGGTGACGTGCAGGAGCGGCCCCCGGTGGTGCCCAAGCTGGATGATGTGGTGGATGCCCTGGTCGCGGTGATTCAAACCGTGAGCCCCGGCGCACCGGTGACCTTGATGCTCCATGACTGGGGTTGCATTTTTGGGTACGAACTGGCGATGCGACACCCCCAGCGGGTGGAGGCCGTAGTCGCCATCGACATTGGGGACCACAATGCGCGGGCGTATCTCCAGTCCTTGTCGCTGAAACAGAAATTGGCGGTGGCGGCCTATCAGCTTTGGCTGGCCAAGGCCTGGATGGTGGGGCGCTACTTGCACCCGGGCCTGGGTAACCGGATGACGCGCTGGATGGCAGGCCTGATGCGCTGTCCCGTGCTCGCCCCACAGCTCAGCTGGACCATGAACTTTCCCTATGTGATGCAGTGGTTCGGCATGCGGGGGGGGCTCCGCACCCGCCCGGTGAAGCTGACCTGCCCGGTGCTGTATGTGTTCGGGGAGCGCAAACCCTTCATGTTCCATTCCCCGCGCTGGCTGCACACCTTGCGCGCCTCAGAGGATGGCGCTGCCCACGCGCTGCGCTGCGGGCATTGGGTGATGCTCGAACAACCGGAGGCCTTTCATGCCTTGGTGCTGCGATGGCTGGCCGGCCGCGAGCGGCGCAAGAGCCACCGCTCTGCCCAGGAATTGCAGGTTTTAAGAGCCAAATAGGGCGGTAGCGCAGGTAGATATTGCGCTAGTAGCTATTGTTTTTGTAGCAAATATCTCTAAATCTTGAGCGGGCTGGCATAACCGGTCATTTCCAGATAGCCGCGACCCACCAGCTCTGCGCTGGTGTTAAACACTTCACACAGGCCTTCCCAGTAGATCGCGCCGGTCGAGCTGCGACTGTCGAGCTCCTGGTCGTCCAGCAGGGCTTTGACCGTAAAGCTGCCCGCAGGCGTGCGAACCTGCCACTCCACCGGATAGCTCGCGCGGCTGGCCGGGCTGGTCCATCGGCGCTGCGGGGTGAATGCAAGCTCGCCTTGTGCAAACACCTGGCGCACGCCTTGGCCACTGCGGTAGGAGCCGCCGTCCCACAGGGCCGTGTCTTGGGCCGTCCGCAGGCGAAAGGCGGTCAGCGCGCCCCCATCCAGCATGTTGATACCGATCCAGTCCCAGCCTACGGCGTTCGGGTGTAGCACCTCTTGGCTCCATTCGTGGTCCAGCCAGGCGGTGCTGCCGGTTGCCAAGGGGTACTTCTGATCCTTGAGCGTCACGCTGCCACGCACCTGCAGCTGGGGCACGCTGTAGTAGTAGCTGGCTTGCTGCACCTGCGGGCCTTTGCGGGAAAGGCCGTCCACCCCCTGCAGCAGCACAGGTTGGCTGGCCTGCAACTGCAAGTCCAGCACAAAGTCAGTCGCAAGGACCCGCGCCTGCAAATGGGGCCCCGACCGCTGCAAAAACCAGTCGCGAATAACGACCGCTGTGTCTTCGGTGCTGGCATGGGCCGCATCGGCCGGGTTACTGCCAGCCGGCTCGCCCGACCAGCGGGCAATCCGCTGGTCGTGCCAGAGCTTGCGGCCCTGCACATCGGTGACGGCTGCATGGGCAAAGAGCAGGTGGCGCGCTGCCAGGCGGGATTGCATGCCCTGTGTGGCCTCCACCCGGCTGCGAAAAAAAGTAACTTGAAAGCCCAGCAGGCGAGAGGCCTCACCCCGGTCGCCCGGTACCTGCGCATAACCTGTCACATACCACCACTCGGTTTTGAACGCGTTGTGCGAGCCCGCATCGCGCGGAAAGCGCAGGGTCGCCGGTGGCAATGCCTGTGCACCGGGCGGCAAGGACGCCAGCATTGGCGCCAGCAACAGTTGTCGCCTGAGAGGGCTGAAGCGGCCGGGCACAGAGAGGGGAAAGCGGTTCGGGGCGGACATGCGGTGGGGGAGGGTAATGGTTTAGCGTGCAAGGGCTTGCGAGGCGGTGTGTGGGTCTTCGCCTGTGGCTTGCCGGGTGATGGCGGCCTGGGCCAACAGCCAGTCGCAAAACGCCTGGATCTCCGGCCGGCTGCTATTGCGGGCGCCCACCAGCAGCCAATACACCATGGGGGTATCGATGCGCCCGCCGGGCAACACCTCTACCAGGTCGCCGCTGGCCAGGCTGTCGGCCACCAGCGGCATGCGGGCCAGCGCAATGCCCTGGCCGGTGAGTGCGGCCTGGGCAATTTGGTGGGCGTAGTTAAAGTACATCCAACGCTTGGGTTCCAGTCTCGGTTGTTGGTTCAACTCCAACCACCGCCGCCAGGTCAGCCACTCAAGGTGCTGCACCCGGTGGGTATCGCTGGCTTCCAGCAAGGCGAATCGGGCCAGGTCTGCGGGCTTGCGCAGGGGCGCGCCGCTTTTGAGCAACCACGGGCTTGCCACGGGGGTGAGCTGTTCGCCGAACAGGCGCACCGCATCGGCCCGCACACTGCCGGGCTGGGTGTAGCGGATGGCCAAGTCCACATCGCTGGTGTCGAGGTCGACCGGGTTGTCGGTTGCATCAATCCGGATATCGATATCGGGGTACTCGGCCTGAAAGGCCTCCAGCCGCGGAATCAGCCACATCGAGGCAAACGAAGCCCAGGTCGAAATCGCCACACTCTTGCGCCCCGCCGTGCGGCGGATCTGACGCACCGCCGCATCAATGCGCTCCAGCGAGGGCATGGCCGCACGCAGCAGTTGCCCTCCAGCGCCGGTGAGCTCGACTGCACGGGTGTGCCGTAAAAACAGGGGCACGCCGACTTCTTCTTCCAGCGACTGGATCTGCCGGCTGACGGCGCTCTGGGTCAATGCCAGCTCCTCGGCAGCCGCCCGGAAATTGAGGTGCCGCGCTACCGCCTCCAAGGCACGCAAATGGCCCATGGAGATCGGGCGGGTGCGCAAGCGTATTTCGGTATTCGGGGCGATGGCATCAGACATGGGGCAGCCTCATGGCGGGAGTGATTCATGCGGTATCGGAATGAATAGCATAGCCCGAAATCATTGGACGGTACAGCGGGCCGGGCGGATCATTCAATTGCCTGTTCACCCCCCTAAGGAGTTTTTATGCCATCCCGCGAGTCCCTGTCTTCATCGCCCGCCCTGCAATCCTGGAAGTTGCCGCACGGCCATGCGGTCACCCTGAAGCCGCGCACCGCCGGTGTGTTGCAGGTGGTCAGCGGGCGGGCGTGGGCAACGCTAGATGTGGCGCGCCACACACCGCTGGCGGACGCGGGAGACCATTTCGTTGCCTTGGGGCACGATCTGCTGCTGCGCGCCGGGCAGCGGGTGGTGGTGGAGGCGTGGCCCTACCACGGGCAAGACAGCGTCCGCCTGCAATGGGTGCCTTTGCCCGAGAGCGGCGCGGCCAGCCGCTGGCAAGCCACGGTGGTGGAGCCAGCCCGCGACATCGGCGTTGGGCTGGCACTGGTTGCCCGCTCCATGTTGCGCCTGCTCGCAGGCTTGGCGGGTTTTGGCGATTACCTGGTGGCCGGCCGTGGCCGGGTGCTGCGGGGCTTGGAGTCCAACGCGCCCTGAGGCTTGGGGTCCACAGTGGCTCAGGTGCTGTGGCGTATCTGCAGGGTATAGCCCAGGTCGATAGCGCTGCTGTCAGTGGGCTCGCCCTGCATCAGCCCCATCAACATGCGGGCTGCGGCATGGCCGATCTCGGCGCGCGGGGTGCGCACCGTGGTGAGCGGGGGCACCATCTGGTCGCTGCCCGTCAGGTCGTTGAAGCCGGCAATCGCCACCCGCTGCGGCACCGCTACACCGGTTCGCATCGCCGCCAGCAGTGCGCCTTGGGCCAAGTCGTCGTTGCAAAAAAAGATGGCATCCACCGGGGGTGTCTGCCCCATGATCTGCTCGAACATGCGGGCCCCCAGGGCCAGTGACGAGGGCGCCGGGTTAAGCCACTCCAGAACCTCGTCATACAGCCCCGCATCCACCAGCGCACTGCGCCAGCCCGCCAAACGCTGCAGGGTGCGCGGGTCGAGTTGCGCGGCAGCAAACGCAATCCGCCGGTAACCCTGCGCGATCAGGTGGCGCGCCATGTCCCGCCCCGCATCCCGCTGCGAAAAGCCCACACAGTGGGAGCCGGCGGGCGCATCGGTGGTCATCAAGTGCACACACGGGACACCGCTTTGCGCAATCAGCAGCCGGGTGGCCTCGGTGCGCTCCAAGCCGGTCACCACCAGGCCCGCTGGGCGGTGGAGCAGCTGCTCGCGCAGCAGGGTTTCCTCTTCGCTGGGGTCGTAGTGGGTGATGCCGATCAAGGTTTGAAACCCCGCTTGCCGCAAGGTGTGTTGCAGCGCCTCCAGCAGGTCGACAAACAAGGCGTTCGACAACATCGGGATCAGCACCGCTACATGGCTGCTCTGCCCGGAAGCCAGCGCCCGCGCCGCGGGGTTGGGCACATACCCCAGCGTGTCGGCCGCTGCACGCACTTTCGCCACCAGATCCGGCGCAACAGCGCGCTCACCCCGCAGCGCCCGCGACACGGTGATCGGGCTGACGCCTGCCAGTTGGGCAACATCAGACAGGGTCACACGACCAGTGGCCCGCGGGCGGAGGGGGGAGTTCATGGGCTAGGGAAACTACTGAATGGTTTTTTAAAATCTTCTCATAGGATAGCGCTATCCGACGATGTGGGGTGAAGGTAGTTACCCGTATCGTCCAGAGCCGCTTGGTGCATTGCGTTGCACGTTAGATGCGGCATTTTTTTTGGTTTGAACTGGATAGCGCTATCCAAAAAATACAGAGTGATATGAATTCGATTGTCATCATGGGGGTCGCCGGTTGCGGCAAATCCAGCGTAGGGGCCCGGGTGGCCCAGGCCATGGCATGGCCGCTGGTGGAGGGCGATGACCACCACAGCGAAGCCAACCGCCACAAAATGCAGTCCGGCATTGCGCTGACGGATGCCGACCGCCAAGGCTGGCTCGCAACCTTGGCCACGCAGATCACCTTGCAGCCCCAGGGCGTGGTGGTGACCTGTAGCGCCCTCAAACGAAGCTACCGCGAGCGCCTGCGGCAGGCCAGTCCGGGCTTGCGCTTTGCCTTTTTGCAGATTTCACAAACCGAGGCCCAGGCACGGGTGACAGCCCGCGCGGCCCAACATTTTTTCAACACCGCACTCGTGGACAACCAGTTCGCCACGCTGGAGTCGCCCGAGGGCGAAGCCGGGGTCTTGACGCTGGACGCCACCCGCTCGCTGGATGCCTTGCAAACCGAAATCTGCACGTGGCTCTTGCCTGCCAAGGAGCTTGCATGAGCCAGCACCCCGAAACTGCGGCCTCCGAGTCCACCCTGTCTGCACCGCGCCCGAGCGCCTTTGCGCGCATCACCCAAGTGCTGATGGCCACTTGCCTTGGCGTGATGGCGCTCTCGGTGTTTGTCAACGTGGTGCTCCGCTATGGCTTTGGCAGCGGTGTGGCCGCCAGCGAGGAGCTATCCCGCTTGTTGTTTGTCTGGATGGTGTTCATCGGCGCGGCTGCGGCTTACCCGGCAGGTGAGCACATGGCATTCACCAGCTTGGTAGCCATGCTGAAGGCGCATCCGGTGCGCCTGGCCTTGGCCACTGCGTTCATTCGCGTGCTGGTTTTGTTGGCGTGCGGCATGTTGGCGCACGGAGCCTGGCAGCAGATCGTGGTTGGCTTGGACAGCTATTCGGTGGTCTTGGGCTACCCGACGGCTTTGCTGCCGATGCCTGCATTTTTGTGTTCCTTGTCGATCGGTGCGATGGCATTGTGGGAATTGATTCAACGCACACCGCTCGACCTCGGTCATGCGGCAGAGGTGGAGTAAGGCCATGAGCAACGAAGCATTGGCGTTTGTGGTGTTCTCGGTCGGCATGCTGACCCTGATGGGCATCGGCATGAACATGGGCTTGGCACTGGTCCTGACCGGCGCCGGCATGGCCTGGGTGCTGGACTTCTGGGACACCCAGTTGCTCGCCCAGAACCTGGTGGCAGGGGTGGACAGCTTTCCGCTGCTGGCGGTGCCGTTTTTCATTCTGGCCGGCGAGCTGATGAACAGCGGGGGCATCAGCCGCCGCATCATCACCATGGCGCAGGCATGGGTGGGGCACATTCGCGGCGGGCTGGGCTTTGTGGCCATCGGGGCTGCGGTGCTCATGGCGAGCATGAGCGGGTCGGCGTTGGCAGACACAGCAGCCTTGGCCACTATTTTGATGCCCATGATGCGCCAGCAGGGCTACCCGATGCACACCTCGGCCGGCTTGATAGCCTCGGGCGGCATCATTGCGCCCATCATTCCGCCGAGCATGCCGTTTGTGATTTACGGTGTGACGACCAATACCTCGATATCGTCCTTGTTCCTCTCGGGCATCGTTCCGGGGCTGATCATGGGTGCCGGCTTGATCGTCGCCTGGAAGCTGGTGCTGCGCAATCTGGACCTGCCCGAGGGGCAGCCGCTGCCCCTGCGTGAGCGCTTGCACGCCACCCTCAAGGCCTTCTGGGCGCTGTTGATGCCGATCATCATCATCGGAGGCATGAAAACCGGCGTTTTCACGCCCACCGAAGCGGCGGTGGTGGCCGCGTTTTATGCCCTGGTGGTGGCGCTGTTTGTTCACCGCGAAATGCAGGTGTCGGCGGTGTACGGCGTGTTGGTGCGAGCTGCCAAAACCACCGCCATCGTCATGTTCTTGTGCGCCGGTGCCCAAGTGGCCAGCTACATGATCACCCTGGCCGATTTGCCCAGCGTGCTGACCGGATGGCTGGGGCCGCTGGTCGAGAGCCCGCGCTTGCTGATGCTGGTCATGATGCTGGTCCTGGTGCTGGTGGGCACAGCCCTGGACCTGACACCCACGATCCTGATTTTTGCGCCTGTGATGCTGCCGATTGCGGTGAAAGCCGGCATCGACCCGGTCTATTTCGGCCTGATGTTTGTGCTCAATGGCGCCATCGGCCTGATCACGCCGCCGGTGGGCACCGTGCTCAATGTGGTGGCCGGCGTCGGGCGCTTGCCGCTGCACCGGGTGATCCAAGGGGTGAATCCCTTCTTGATCACCTATGTGCTGATTCTGCTGCTCTTCGTGCTGTTCCCGCACATCGTGACCGCACCGGTCGCATGGATGCGCTGAGCCCAAACCCTTTTTTCTTGTCACAACAACACCCACCCTGGAGACACACCATGAAAACATTCACAACCCTCATCCGTCGTGCCGTTCTGGCACTGGCTGGGGCCGCCGTGTTCAGCGCAGCGTTGCCCGCGCTTGCGCAAGACATCAAGCCCCGCCTGATCCGCTTTGGCTACGGGCTCAACGAGCAAAGCAACCAGGGCCGCGCTGCCAAGGTGTTTGCCGAGGCGGTCGAAAAAGCGTCGGGCGGCAAAATGAGAGTGCGCGCCATCGGTGCCGCAGCACTCGGCCCCGATACCCAAATGCAGCAGTCGTTGATCGGCGGCGCGCAGGAAATGATGGTCGGCTCCACCGCCACTTTGGTCGGCATCACCAAAGAAATGGCACTGTGGGATGCGCCCTTTTTGATCAGCAACACCAAAGAGGCCGACGCCATGTTGGATGGCCCTGTGGGCGACAAAATCCGCAACAAATTGCAAGACAAAGGCCTGGTCGGGCTGGTGTACTGGGAAAACGGTTTCCGCAACCTGACCAATAGCAAGCGCGCGATCAACAAGGTCGAAGACTTGGAGGGCATCAAGCTGCGCGTGATGCAAAACAATGTGTACCTGAACAGCTTCAAGACCTTGGGCGCGAACGCCGTTCCCATGGCGTTTTCAGAGTTGTTCAGCGCGCTGGAAACCAACACCGTGGACGGCCAGGAGAACCCCTTCAACACCATTCTGTCGAGCAAGTTTTACGAAGTGCAGAAATACGTCACCGTGACCAACCACGTCTACGCGCCGTGGATTGTGTTGGTGAGCAAGAAATGGTGGGACCAGCTCTCCAAGGACGAGCAAAAAATCCTGAGCGATGCCGCCAAACTGAGCCGCGACTTTGAGCGCAAAGACACCCGCGATGAAGCCGCCAAGGCAGTGGCCGACCTCAAGGCCAAGGGCATGCAGATCAACGAGTTGCCCCCCGCAGAGGCCGCACGCATGCGCGACAAGCTGACCCGGGTGTACGCCACCATCGGTGCTGATATCGGCATGGACTTGTGGAACGAAGCACAAGCTGAGCTGGCCAAAATCCGCGGCAAAAAATAAGCGCTGCGGCGAAATCTGGGCGATATCGGGGCGATATGGGAGCGGCTGGTCGGACACGCCTGCAAAGGCGCTGACTTACCAGTCCTCTTTGACGGCCATCACGGCGTCCCGCCCCGCCGCCGCCCGCCCGGCCAGCCAGGCGGTGGCGGTGCCGGCCAGCACGACGGCCCCAGCCAGGGCCGCCAGCCGCGCCCAAGGCAGGGCCAGCTCCATGGTCCAGTGAAAGCTCTGCGGGTTGACCACGTGCACCAACACCACCGCGACAGCCAGGCCTAGCGTCACTCCCGCAAGTGCACCCATGCTGGTCCAGGCGGCGCCCTCCAGGGCCACCACCCGCAAAATTTGTTGCCGTGTCAGCCCCAGGTGCACCAGCAGCCCGAACTCCTTGCGCCGCGCCAGCACCTGCGCACTGAAGCTGGCAGCCACCCCGAACAAGCCGATCCCGATGGCCACAGCCTGCAGCCAATAGGTCACCGCAAAGCTGCGGTCAAAAATCTTCAAACTGATGGTCCGTATCTCGCGGGCGGAGCTGAACTCCAGCAATTCACCGGCCTCGCCAGCCGGCGTGTTGGCCAGCTGGTCGGCCAGCGCACGCATGCGGGCCTGCAGTGCGCCGGCATCGGTGCCATCGTCGAGCCAGAACGCCATGTCGTTGACCCGTGTGTCTTGGCTCAGGCGGGCAAAGTCTGCCTGATCAAGGGTGATCGCCCCGGTTTGGCGGGCATAGTCCCGCCAAATGCCTGCTACAAAAAAAGGAGCTACTCCCGTAAGTTCCGCTTGGGCTACAGCCTTATTTGGCATAAAGACGGGCTGCAGGGCCGGAAACGGTTGCCCCAGCTGCGCGCCATACAGGTCCACCATGGCCTCACTCACATAGATCGCAATATGACCAGCCGGCACCGCACGCACATCGCCCACCAGCGGCAGATTCAGATTGCCGCTTTGCGGATCCCACAAGGGGCGTGAAATCAGGGCGACCGGGGGCTGTGTGGCACTGAGCGACACGCTCAGCGTCCGCTGGGTGGTGGCGCGGGCCACGCCGGGCAGGGCGGTGGCTTGTGTCACAAAGGCCGGGTCCAGAAAGGCCGTTTCTGTAGCGCTACCGCTGCCGGCGGTGCGCAGGTACAGGTCGGCAGGCAGCACCTGGTCCAGCCAATCCATCACCGAGCCGCGAAAGCTCGCCACCATCACCGTCAGCGCTACTGCGAGGCTGAGCGCTGCGACCACGCCACTCACGGCGACTGCTGCACTCTCCCGCACCCGCCGGGCGCGCTCCACCGCCAGCAAGGGCAACAAGTGACGGGCGAACAGTGGCGCAATGCGGTCCAGCACCACGCCCACAGCGGCCGGCAGGCTCAAGATGCCGCCCAGCAGCAGTGCGGCCACGCTCAGGTAAGCGGCCAGCGGCATGTCCCACACCGGAGGCAGCAGCGCCAGTACGCCGCCTGCACCCATGAGGGCCAGGCCCCATCGGGTGGCGTGGCTGCGGGTGTGCGCATGGCCTAGGCCTTTGAGGGTTTGGGCGGGGGGGAGTTGTTGGGCCAACCGGGCCGGGCCCCAAGCCCCCAGGAGTGCCGCAGCGGTACCGAGGGCGCCAAAAATCACCGCGGCCACCGGACTCCACTGCAAGGCGGGTGCTGCACCGCTGAAATAGCCTCCCCCCAGGTCGCCCCCCAGCAGCCGCAAGGCCAAAGCCGCCAAGCTAGTGCCCAGTGCCAGACCCAAGGCGCTACCCAATATTCCCAGTGCGGCAGCCTCCAGCACCACCAAGCGCAGCCGCTGTGCGCCCGTGAGGCCCAGCACCGCCAGCAGGGCAAATTGCTGTGAGCGCCGGCTCACGCTGAGAGCCAACACCGAATAGACCAAAAAGCCCCCGGTGAACAGCGCCACCAGGGCCAGCACCGTCAGGTTCACCCGGTAGGCGCGCGACAGGTTGCTGATGCGGCTCACCGCGTCGCCGGGCTCGCGCAGGCTCAGGCCTTGCGGCCAATCTGCAGCGCTTTGCAGGCGCTGTTGCACCGCCTGGCGATTGGCTCCGGCGCGTAACCGCAGGTCGAGGCGGCTGATGCGCTCACCCACCCCAAACAAGTCTTGTACCGCGGCAATGTCCATCACCGCCAAGGGGCCGCCCCCGGCAGCAACACTGCCGGCCACCCGCACGGTGCGTAGTTGCAGGCCCATTTGCAGCCGCACCGTGTTGCCCTGCAACTGTTGGCGCGCCATCGGGTTCAAAAACACGGTATCGGGCGCAAAAAAAGCGAGCCGGTCCGG
>JAIXVK010000473.1 GCA_027483085.1 Comamonadaceae bacterium
GCGGCTGCTATCGAAGAGATCTCTTCACTCGCTGACGAACTCCAAAGCGCTTGAACCGGAGTAACGCGTTATGAGCACTCCCAACAGTTCCATGCAGCCGCCCGGTGCGGCTGTGCCGGACGAAGGCGACAACGCCTCCGGGATCCGGCAGTACGTCACTTTCATGGCGGGGGACGAGGTCTTCGCGGTGGAAATGGCGCCGGTGCAAGAAATCATCCGTGTGCCTGAGGTCGTGCGGGTACCCATGGCACCCCATACCCTGGAGGGCCTGGCCAACCTGCGGGGCCATGTGTTGCCGATCGTGTCCCTGCGCCGCGCGCTGGGATTTGCCGAGCGGGTGTCTGACGACTCCTCGCGGGCAGTGGTCATCAACTACGGCGAGCCCTTGGGCTTTGTGGTGGACCGAGTTTCTAGCGTGGTGGGGGTAGACCCCAGCAAGATGGAAGGCCTGGACGGCGTCGGGTGCACGGTCGATGCAGACCTGCTATCAGGCATCATCAAAGACGTGGGTGGCCACGCAATGGTGATGGTTCTGAACTTTCAGAAATTGATTGACCAGGAGTTTGCCCACATCGCCCGCATGCAGCGCGACCAGCAAGCCGCTGGCATCAGCAGCATGGGCTCTGGCACCACGGCTACTGCGCAGCACCTGGCCAGCGAAGACGAGTTGCACCTGGTGAGCTTTGATGTGGCGGCTCAGGAATACGCGATTGCGATTTCGGATGTGCAAGAAATTGTGCAGATCCCAGAGACCATCATCAAAGTGCCGCGCTCTCAGAGCCATGTGCTGGGGGTGATGACCTTGCGCAACCGCCTGTTGCCGCTGGTCTCCTTGCGCAGCATGTTTGCACTGGATCGCCGCGCGTCGGATGAGTCCAGCCGCATCGTGGTGGTGTCGGTGCAGGGCGCATCGGTCGGCGTGGTGGTAGACAACGTGAACGAGGTGCTACGGGTCCCGCAAAAGCTGGTGGAGCCCATGCCGCCCTTGTTGGCCCGCGAAGGCGATATGGCCGATATCACCGAAATCTGCAGCATCGACGGCGGCAAGCGCTTGGTGTCCATCATCTCTACCGACAACCTGTTTCGCCACTCTGCCATCAAGGACGCCCTGGCCAACCTCGATGCCGAGGGCCAGCGCCTGACAGACCGGCACCAGAACACGGGCCCGGATGATGAGCAGGTCGTGGTCTTCCGCCTCGGCACCGAGGAGTTCGGTGTGCCCATCGACAGCGTGCAGGAAATCGTGCGTGTGCCCGCAGAGCTGACACATGTGCCCAAAGCACCTGCTGCGGTGGAGGGGGTCATCAACTTGCGTGGACAGGTCTTGCCGGTGATGGATTTGCGCCGTCGGCTGGGGCTGAACGGGGTGGCTCGCAATGATGGCCAACGCATTGTGGTCTTCATGATCCACAACGTGCGCACTGGCTTCATTGTGGATTCGGTGGCCGAAGTCCTGAAGGTGCCGCTGCACGCGATCGAGCCGGCACCCCGCATGTCTGATGCGCAAAGCAGCCTGTTGGCCCGCATGGCCAACCTTGAGAAGCAGAAACGCATGCTTCAGCTGCTGGAACCCTCCCACTTGCTCGCCGACGCCGATCTGAACCAGGTTGCGGCGATCAGCGCCTGAAGAAAGAGAGAGATACCGCCATGATCAAACTGCTCATCGTTGACGACTCCGCACTGATGCGGCGCCAATTGACGCAGTTGTTTCAAAGCGAAGGTGACTTCGACATCCGTCAGGCCCGTAACGGCCAGGATGCGGTGGAACAAAACCTGAGCTTTGAGCCTGACGTCGTGACCCTTGACATCAACATGCCCGAGATGGACGGTATCACCGCCCTCTCCTTGATGATGGCCCAGCGGCCGGTGCCGGTGATCATGGTCTCGTCTCTCACCGAGAAAGGCGCACTGGCCACCTTTGAGGCCCTCAACCTCGGGGCGGTGGACTATGTGGCCAAGCCCGGTGGCACGATTTCGCTCACGCTGGACGACATCCGCAAGGACATGCTGGCCAAGGTGCGGGCGGCAGCCCGCTCGAAACTGCGGAGCAAAGCGACCTCGGGCGCAGAGCCCGGCACATTGCGCGAGCGTATGGCAACCGACCGCCAGGCGGTGGCTGAGCGCGCGAGCCAGTTGGCGGCCAGCAAGCAAGACGGTGTAGTGCTGGTGGGGGTCTCTACCGGCGGCCCCCGCTCACTGGAAGAGGTGTTGCCTTTCTTCCCGGAAGACTTTCCTCTGCCGGTGCTGGTGGCGCAACACATGCCGGCCAGTTTTACCGCGCCCTTTGCGGGCCGCCTGAACGCCATGTGCCCCCTGGATGTGCTGGAGGCCGATCGCCCCATGCCGGTGGTGGCCGGCAAGATTTACATCGGCAAAGGCGGTGCAGACATGGTGCTCAGCAAACGTGGCAACACCCTGACGGTGGCACCCAAGCCGGAGTCGCCTGAGCATATGTGGCATCCGTCGGTGGAGTTGCTGGCGCGCAGTGCGCTTGAGCATGTGGCGCCTTCCAAGATCATCGCAGTGATGCTCACCGGCATGGGCTACGACGGTGCCGAGGGGTTCGCAGAAATCAAACGGCGCGGTGGCAGCACGATTGCCGAGTCAGAAGAAACCGCCGTGGTGTACGGCATGCCCAAAGAACTGGTTCAGCGCAAAGGCGCAAGCCTGGTTCTCCCTTTAAACAAAATTGCAGCACAGGTCAAAACCTGGGTTGCACGCACCTGAGGTACACACGATGGGACTGATCAAACAAACTCCTGCGGAGGGCGTCCGCGGGGACACTCGGACCTCCGCGCGTGACTGCCCCAGCTTGTGCAAGCAATTGCTCGCCGCTGACCCCGA
>JAIXVK010000270.1 GCA_027483085.1 Comamonadaceae bacterium
AAGCGCTTGGCCATGGCCTCGGCCGCGCCACGGTTGTCGCCAGAAATCATCACGGTCTGGATACCGCGCGCCTTCAGGGTGGCCAAAGCTTCCTTGGCGCCGGGCTTGGGCTCGTCGGCAAACGCGAGCAACGCTAAGAGCTTCACGCCACCGGCTTGTTGCTCTGCCATGGCCGACACCGTGGCGCCACCGGCTTGCAAATCGGCCGCTTGGGCCGCGACCGGCGCCATGTCCACACCCAGCTCCACCATCCAACGCAAGCTGCCCAGCAATAGAGTGCGCTCCCCCACTTTGCCTTGGGTGCCGCGGCCGGCCACGGCTTGCACATCGGTGGGTGCGGTCACGGTGAGTGTTTTGTCTTTTGCCACTTGCAGCACCGCGCGGGCCAAGGGGTGCTCGCTGCCGCTTTGCAAACCGTCGGCCAATAGCAAAGCCTCGTCGTTCGTCACGCCGACGGGCGCCAACGCGGTTAGGCGGGGTTGGCCTACGGTGAGCGTGCCGGTTTTGTCAAAAGCCACCACGTTCACGGTATGCGCTACCTCCAGCGCCTGCGCGTCCTTGATCAAAATGCCGAACTTGGCCGCCACCCCGGTGCCCGCCATGATGGCGGCCGGCGTAGCCAGCCCCAGTGCGCAGGGGCAGGCAATCACTAGCACCGCCACGGCGTGGATCAGCGCCACTTCAAAGCTGTTGCCGGTGAAATACCAGCCCAGCAGCGTGGCCAGCGCAATCACCAGCACCACCGGCACAAATATCGCGCTCACCTGGTCCACCAGCCGCTGGATGGGCGCTTTGGCGGCCTGCGCGTCTTCCACCAGGCGGATGATGCTGGAGAGCACCGTGTCCACTCCCACCGCGCGCACCTCCAGCACCACGCGGCCTTCGCCGTTGATGCTGCCACCCGTGAGCTTGGCTCCCACGTCTTTAGCCACCGGCAGTGGCTCGCCGGTCAACATGGATTCGTCCACCTGCGTGCGGCCTTCCAGCAGCATGCCATCCACCGGAAAGCGCTCGCCGGGTTTGACTGCCAGCTTGTCGCCCACCAACACTTCGGCCACAGGCACATCCACCTCGCCATCGCGGCCGATCAAGTGCGCCGTGTCCGGGCGCAAACCATGCAAAGCGCGGATCGCAGAAGTTGTCTGGCGCTTGGTACGGGTCTCGAGCCATTTGCCCAACAACACCAAGGTCACCACCACGGCGCTGCTCTCGAAATAAAGGTGTGGCTCCATGGCAGCCATCCCGTGGGCTGCGTGTTCCGCTGCGCCCCCCCACAGAAAGCTGAGCCACAGCCACATGGACAAACCCCAGCCCGCTGAGGTACCCAGCGCCACCAGCAAATCCATATTGCCGGTGCGTGCCAGCAGCGCGTGCCAGCCCGCTTTGTAGAACCGTGCACCCAACACAAACTGCACCGGCGTAGCCAACAAAAACTGCCAGAGTGCAGGCAGCATCCAGTCTTTGCCAAACAGGTCGCCAGCCATGGGCAACACCAGCGGCAGACACAGCGCCAGGCCGATACCGACCGGCCCGAAACCAGCCCAGGCGGACGCATCCTCTGCATCGATTGCCGCGCTTGGCGCCAAGGGCTCGTAGCCCGCGTCGCGCACCGCGCGGCGCAGGCGCGCCTCCATGCCGGCATCGTGCACGGCAATGCGGGCGGACTCGGTGGCGAGGTTCACCGTGGCGCTGTCTACACCGGGCACCTTCTTCAGGGCTTTTTCCACCCGCATCACACACGATGCGCAGGTCATGCCGCCTATGCCGATATCGATGGTCGTGGGGGAGGGGGTTTCAGTGCTCATGGCGCAAGCTTAGGGCTTGCCATGGTGGGAAGGTCAAGCGGCTACCCAACGCATGGGCACAAAAGCAATGCCTTTGGTCTCCACCCGCGGTCCGGCGGCCACAAAGCCGAAGCGCTCGTACACCGGCTGGGCATAGGGCGTGGAGTTAACGGTGAAGTAGCCCGGGTTCGCCTCACCCACCGCTGCACGGGCATGGTCCCATAGCTGGCGGCTCAAGCCCCGGCGTTGGAAGGACTCATCCACAAATAAGTGGTACAGGTGGCTGCTGTCGCGTACCGCCACTACACCCGCCAGCGTGCCGTTGTCGACCGCCTTGAAGTACGCGAAGCGCGGATCGGCCAAGTAGCCGGTGACGGCCTCCGGTGAAATTGTCTTGAGGAAGTCTTCTGCACCCGCTCCATCCGGCTGCAAAGTGAAGAGCCGGGCCACGCTACCGATCAGGCGGCTGATGGTCGGAGCGTCTTCGACCGTGGCTTTGATGATGTTCAAGTGGGGTTCTCCGTTAAAAGGCGTATTGCAACTACGCTTTCGCATCCTGCACCTAAAGACGGGCAGACTCGGTGGTCACATTCGCCGTGGCACCGCCCAAACTTGGCAACCTTGTTTAAGGCTTTCCACACACGACGCGTAAGTCGTGCAGGCAATACCGAGATAAATGGCCGATGGGGTAGGGAGTTCAGCACTCATGGCGAAAGCTTAGCGCTTGGCATTGTGAGAACGCCAATAAATTTCTTAGCGCACAAAAAGGCAAAATGAACTCACTAAAAACAGGAGAGGAACCAGCTGAAATGAAAGAATTTTTCTCACTTCCGGCAACTCAAGACGCCATCAAAGAATTGGTCATTAAATTGAGTGTTGGGCGAGATGGAGTTGAAAGCAGAAAAGCCTCTTTACTTCAAACCGTACTAAAAATCATCCTTGGAAATGCTCGCAGCTTCGATGAGAACTGTCAGATCAACATCAACTGGATTGGGTCGAGCATCACCAACGGGCTCATCAATGCACTAGGTGACGAGCTTGTTCCAAAAGTTCTAGACGATTTGTACGGGAGCTTTTACAGAGTCATTGTTGAATTCCAACTAACCATACGCGATGGGATTTCATCTGACTTGGCCAGTTTTTTGGACTATGTGGACGACGAGCCATCCGCCTTCCACCCTTCGGCAGTACGAGAAATACAGTTCGCCCGTCGGCAAATGCCGATGTTGATGCTTAAGCAACTAATCAGCAGTCCGGTACTCCAGAACATCAATTCCCCACACAAAATTGCTGATGACATAGATGCAAAGTTTTCTAAGTGGGATAAAACTTTAGATGCCAGAGAACAGACCGCTAAAGAACTAGAAGAGGCACTAAAAAAATACAAAACTGGCTTCAACTTTGTTGGGCTCCACCAAGGCTTCAACAAGCTCTCAGCCGAAAAACAAAATGAAGTGAAAGGACTGAATCGGCTGTTGATTTGGTTCGGACTACTTGCTGGCACCCCTCTATTAGCCGAATTGATGGCAGTCACCTTTTACTTCGATAGATTTGAAAAATTGAACACAAACTTTTTAATCGCAGGCGTTCCTGCCTTCTCTTTAACCCTGCTACTTATTTATTTCTTCAGAATCATTTTGCGTAGATCTGAAGCTGCGCGCTCCCAGTTGCTACAGATTGAACTGAGGAAAACACTTTGCGAATTCATTCAAGGCTACGCTGACTATGCAAAGGAAATTAGAGCCAACAACCCTGATGCACTTGTCAAATTCGAAAACATGATTTTTTCCGGAATCGTCTCCAGCGATGAGAAGTTGCCAACTACTTTTGATGGAATAGATCAGATAAGCCAATTGGTCCAGTCTGTAAAAGGGGGCAAATAGCTTGGCCCCTTGACCCTCCCACCATGGCAAGGTTCACAATGCTTCTATCTACCTTTCAGGAGTCCCCATGAACCAGACCTTTACCGTCACCGGCATGACCTGCGGCCATTGTGAGAAGGCCGTCACCCGCGCCATTCAGGAAGCCGACCCGCAAGCCCAAGTGAAGATCGACCGCAGCGCCAACTTGGTGGAAGTCGAATCCACCCAAGCCCGCGACATCCTTGCCAAGGCGATTGCCGAAGAGGGCTATGCCGTCAAAGACTAAGCCAGCTGCGCTGGCCGGCCAGCCCGTCAACATCGGCGAGGCAGCCCGGCTGAGCGGAGTGTCCGCCAAGATGCTGCGGCATTACGAATCGCTGGGCTTGCTGGGCACCGTCACGCGCACCGACAACGGCTACCGGCTCTACAGCCCGGCCGATGTGCACACCCTGCGCTTTATCAAACGCTGCCGCG
>JAIXVK010000101.1 GCA_027483085.1 Comamonadaceae bacterium
GAGCGCGCGCTGGACACCTGGATCACAGCAGAGGTGCCCCAAGGCGAAGACCATGGCGCGCCGGCCGCGCTGGTCGATGCGATGCGCTACGCGGTGCTCGATGGCGGCAAGCGCTTGCGCCCGCTGCTTGTTCTGGCCGCCCATGAGGCGGTGGCGCCGCTGGGGCACCAGTGTGATGCGGGTGCCTTGCGCGCCGCCTGCGCGGTGGAGCTGATCCACGCCTATTCCTTAGTACACGACGACATGCCTTGCATGGACAACGACGTGTTGCGCCGCGGCAAGCCCACGGTGCATGTGCAGTTTGGTGAAGCCAGTGCCTTGTTGGCCGGTGACGCCTTGCAGGCCTTGGCCTTTGAGTTTCTGACCCCGCAAGACGGATCGGTGCCCTGTGTGGTGCAGGCCCGTTTGTGCGGCTTGCTGGCCCGCGCGGCCGGCAGTGCCGGCATGGCAGGCGGGCAAGCCATCGATCTGGCGAGTGTGGGTTTGCCCCTCACCGAAAGCCAGTTGCGTGAAATGCATCAGCTCAAAACCGGCGCCTTGCTGCAGGGCAGTGTGGTGATGGGTGCGCAATGCGCGCAACCCCCGGCAGAAGTGCTGGCCGCACTGGAGGCCTATGGTGCTGCCATCGGCTTGGCGTTCCAGGTGGTCGATGACATTCTGGACGTGACGGCCGACTCGGCCACCCTGGGTAAAACTGCGGGCAAAGACGCAGACAACGACAAGCCCACCTATATCTCCCTGATGGGGCTGGAAGCCAGCCGCAACTACGCCCGCTCCCTCCATGAGCAAGCGCTGCAGGCGCTGCAAACCAGTGGTTTGCACAACACCGCAGCGTTGCAGGCCTTGGCCGGCATGGTGGTGGACCGGGCTTATTGAATATGTAAAAAAATGCCTCTGGCGCTCATGGAGTGTGCGCAAGTAGCTACTAAAAGAATAGCAAATGTCACCAAATAATCTCTCTGCAGCGCCCCTGTTGGCTACGATCAACGACCCCGCTGCCATGCGCCGTTTGCAGCGCCCGCAGCTGCTTGCCCTGGCCGACGAGCTGCGCCAGTTTCTGCTGCATAGCGTGGCCGGTACCGGTGGGCACTTGAGCTCCAACCTCGGCACTGTGGAGCTCACCGTAGCCCTGCACTATGTGTTCAACACCCCGAATGACCGGATCGTGTGGGATGTGGGCCACCAGACCTATCCGCACAAAATCTTGACCGGCCGGCGGGACCGGATGCAGAGCCTGCGCCAGTTCGGCGGGCTCTCGGGTTTTCCGCGCCGCGAGGAGAGCGAATACGACACTTTCGGCACCGCCCACTCCAGCACCTCGATTTCTGCCGCGCTGGGCATGGCGCTGGCCTCCCGCATCAAGGGCGAAGACCGCTACTCGGTCGCGGTGATTGGCGATGGCGCGATGACGGCCGGCATGGCGTTTGAGGCCATGAACAATGCTGGCGTCGAAGACTGCCGCCTGCTCGTGATCTTGAACGACAACGACATGAGCATCAGCCCGCCCGTGGGCGCGCTCAATCGCTACCTCGCTCAGCTGATGAGCGGCCAGTTTTATGCAGCCGCCAAAAATGTGGGCAAGAGCGTGCTCAAGGGCGCACCCCCTTTGTTTGAACTGGCCAAGCGGCTGGAGGAACACGCCAAGGGCATGGTGGTGCCGGCGACTTTGTTTGAGAAGTTCGGGTTCAACTACATCGGCCCGATCGATGGCCACGACCTCGACTCCCTGATCCCGACGCTGGAAAACATCAAGCACCTCAAGGGGCCCCAATTCCTGCACGTGGTGACCAAAAAGGGCCAGGGCTACAAGCTGGCCGAGGCCGATCCGGTCGCCTACCACGGCCCCGGCAAGTTTGATCCTGCGGTGGGGCTGGTCAAGCCCGCCACACCGGGTAAAACCACGTTTACCCAAGTTTTCGGCCAGTGGCTGTGCGATACCGCGGCGGCCGATGAGCGCTTGGTTGGTATTACCCCCGCCATGCGTGAAGGCTCTGGCATGGTCGAGTTTGAAAAGCGCTTTCCTGCGCGCTATTTCGATGTCGGCATTGCGGAGCAGCACGCGGTGACCTTTGCCGGCGGGCTGGCAACCGAAGGGCTCAAGCCGGTGGTGGCGATTTACTCCACCTTTTTGCAGCGCGCTTATGACCAGCTGATCCACGACGTGGCCCTGCAAAACCTGCCGGTGGTGTTTGCACTGGACCGCGCAGGCTTGGTGGGTGCGGATGGTGCAACCCACGCCGGCGCGTATGACATTCCGTTTTTGCGCTGCGTTCCCAACATGAGCATTGCCTGCCCGGCCGACGAAAACGAGTGCCGCCAGTTGCTCAGCACTGCGTTTGCCCAAAATCACCCGGTAGCCGTGCGCTACCCGCGCGGCAGTGGTGCCGGTGTGCCGGTGTCGGCCTCTTTGGAAGGCTTGCCTTTCGGCAAAGGCGAAATCCGCAAGCAGGGCAGCGAGATCGCGATTCTGGCCTTCGGCACCTTGCTCCACCCTGCGCTGGCGGCTGCAGAGGCGCTGGGCCTGACGGTGGTCAACATGCGCTGGGCCAAGCCCTTGGATGTGGATTTGTTGCTGCAAATCGCAGCCACCCACAGTGCGCTGGTCACGGTGGAAGAGGGTGCCACCATGGGGGGCGCAGGCTCTGCCGTGATGGAAGCCCTGCATGCCGCCGGTGTGACCCTGCCAGTGCTGCAACTGGGCCTGGCCGACGAGTTCATCGAACACGGCGACCCGGCGCATTTGTTGCGTTTGCAGGGCTTGGATGCGGCAGGTATTCAGGCGTCTATCCGCCAGCGTTTTGGTCCTTTGCTGACC
>JAIXVK010000534.1 GCA_027483085.1 Comamonadaceae bacterium
TCCCCCAGCAGCGAGCGGCGCTCCACCACCTTGGCACACAGTTCCGCACGCCCGGTGCGGCGCACCAGCTCCATGTAGCAGGCCGAGCGGTAATAGTAGGTTTTACCGCCTATGCCGAGCGTGCCCCAGCCACCATCCGTCAAGCCGCTGATATACCGCGTGGGCGACATGGCGTCGCACACTGCCTCCAGCTGGGCGGGGGTGTAGCTGTCGTAATGGTTGGCGGGGTCATCGCCGCCTGCTTGGGCCTGCGCGGCTTGACTCCCCAAAAGCAGGGCGCAGAGACATGCGTGGCTTGCAGCAAGCGCGGTGCGGCGGGTTATGGGGTGTGCCGGAATCACAAAGTTGCCTCGTGGTTTGGCGGGCAGTATGGCGTGCGCAGGGCGGTTGCACAAGGCCGGCTCTGGCTTGGTAGTTCCCCTAGCGCGCGGGCATCACTTGTGCGTTAGCGTGTATACATGATTGACCTTCACACGCCTACGTTGCTACTGGTCATTCTGGTGGTGAGTTTTACCTTGAGTGCCACGCTGGCTTCTGTGGCCCGCCGCTTCAAGCGCGACGGCATGATGTACTGGGCCTGGGGTTTTGTGTTGCACACCCTGACCTATGTGCTGTTTGTGCTGCGCGGGCATATCAGCGATCTGGTGTCGGTGGTGCTAGCCAACACCTTGCTGGCGATCAGCTTCGCCCTGATTTCAGAGGGGGTGCAGCAGTTCTTGCAGGTCCG
This sequence comes from Comamonadaceae bacterium, assembly GCA_027483085.1. GTDB lineage: Bacteria > Pseudomonadota > Gammaproteobacteria > Burkholderiales > Burkholderiaceae_C > Allorhodoferax. The sequence continues at coordinate 728 of JAIXVK010000534.1, forward strand.
CTGGTCACGCTGGCTGGTGTGGGCTCCGGTGCCTCTGGTGGCGGTACTGTTCTTCGTGCTGTTGGGTCATGCACAGACGCGCATCATCCTGTCCGGCGTGATCATTGCCTGGCAATGTGCCCTGATTGCCTGGCAGTTGGGCTCGCAACCCGACAAAACGACCGGCCGGGGGGCCTATTTTGTGATCGGCAGTTTTCTCGCGATCAGCGCAGCTTTTGTCCTGCGCACCGTGGGCGCCTTGTCCGGCGAGGCGGGCATCGGGTCTATCAATACGTCCAATCCCGTGCAAAGCGCTACTTTCTTGTTTGTATCGGTCGCGTTGATGATGGTGTGCCAGGGGCTGGTGCTCATGACCAACGAACGTGCGGACGAACGCAATCGCCTATTGGCCATGCAGGATGAGCTCACGGGCCTGAGCAACCGCCGATTCATCATGGAGGCGCTGGCCCTCCAGCTGGCGCAGGCCCGACGGAGCAGAAAACCGCTTTCTATCCTGATGCTGGATGTGGACCATTTCAAATCCATCAACGACACCTATGGCCACCTGACGGGGGACCGGGTCTTGCGCCATTTGGCCGCCGGTTTGCGCAACAGGCTGCGCGAACAAGACATGGCAGGCAGGTGGGGGGGTGAAGAGTTTTTGGTGGTGCTGCCCGATACCGATGCAGTGGGTGCAGTAGCCTTGGCAGATCACTTGCGCGCGGATGTCGAAAGCGCCGGGTGGAGCACCCCGGATGGCCGCAGCATTTCGCTGACGGTGAGCATTGGCGTGCACACCTGTGACAGCGCTCCGGAGGTGCTGGACACCGTCATCAGCGCTGCAGACGAGGCGCTCTACCGTGCCAAGCAGGCCGGCCGCAACCGGGTGGAGCAGGGCTGAAAACGCGCCTTTAGCGAGGCGCCAAGATGGCCATGGTGATGCGCGACACGCAGGTCAATTCGCCGGCGTCGTTGTGCATGTCGATCTGCCACACGTGGGTGGTGCGGCCCCGGTGTACCGGCCGGGCGATGCCGGTCACCCAACCGGTCTTGACGCCTTTGAGGTGGTTGGCATTGATATCCAGGCCCACTGCGTTGTAGCCCTCAGGAACCGAAAAGCCCGCACCACAAGAGCCAAGCGTTTCAGCCAGCACGACTGACACGCCGCCATGCAACAGGCCATAGGGTTGATGGGTGCGGTGGTCAACGGGTACCCGGCCTTTGAGATAGTCGTCGCCGACTTCCAGAAACTCGATCCCCAACTGCTGTACCGCTGTGTTCAGGCTGATATGGGTGAGGATGTCGACAGACACGTCTTTTTGCCAGATACGCATGGCTCAATTCCCTGGAGGTGCAAAACCTCCACTATAGACATGCGGCAACCGCCCTGCTGTCCTTGCTGTGTCAGGCTGTCGGGGCCGCGGTTTCCACGCGGTTGCGCCCCAGGGCTTTGGCGCGGTAGAGCGCGAGATCGGCCCGGTGCACCAGGCCGGCCACGCTGGTGTTCGGTGGTTCCCAGACGCAGGTGCCGATACTGACGGTGACTTTGCCGACGTCCGAAAACTCAGCCGCCTCGATGGCTGCGCGCACCTTCTCAGCCACCTGCGCTACGCCTTCAGCGTCATGGTTCAGAGGCAGAACGACCACAAACTCTTCCCCGCCATAGCGGGCCGCAAGGTCGGTTTGTCGCACCTGGCTGCGCAGGACCTCGGCCACTTGCTGCAGCACCAGGTCGCCGGTGGCGTGGCCGAACCGGTCGTTGATCTGCTTGAAGTGGTCTGCATCCAGAATAAACATGCCGAACGGCCTGCCCGTGCGCAGCCCCGCTGCAATGCATTCGGCCAGACGGTCGTCGCAGTGCCTGCGGTTGTACAGGCCTGTCAGGGCGTCGTGGGTCGCCAGGCGTTCGAGCTCTTGGTTGGCGGTTTCCAAGGCTTGTGTGCGCTGCGTGACTTGTTGCTCCAGGGTCTGGTTCAGGGTTTCGAGCTCCTGCTCGCGCGCGAGCAGGGAGCGTGTCATGGACTGGATCGACTGGTCGAGCTGCTGCACTTCCCGCAAGCGGGTTCGCACGGGCGCCGTTGGTTGACCGGAGCGTTGCTCGATCTGCTGGGCGGTAGCGGCCAGTTGTTCGATCGGGCGACTCACCGTGTGCGCCAGCGGGAGCGCTAGCAAACCAAAGCCCAAGGCGGCGATAAAGCCCAGCACGATCAAGCGGTCGCGCAAGGCCCGGGCAGGCGCCAAAGCTTCATCCAGGGGCTGGCGCACCACAATCCGCCAGCCCAGGTCATTGGGCGTTTTGGCGTCAACCGCCACTTCGCTGGTGAGGTAGTCGCGGCCATCCTCCCATGTCACGGTGCTAAAGGCCGGTGGCGGAAATGCCGTGGGTGGGCGCTTGGCTTCCTGGAGCATGGCCTCCGGAAACAAGACCGCGCCTTGGCGATCCAGAATCAAGACTTCCACATCACTCCCGGCTTTCTGGATCGCCTCTTGCACGGTGTGTGTGACCCAGCTCCAACTCGCGTGCGCACCCACAACACCAAGCAATCGGCCATCAGGAGCCCGGATCGGTGCTGCAAAGTCAATAAATCGTACAGGCTCCCCCGGTGCGGCTGCAGGCAAGAGCTTGGCCAGCAAAACAGCCTCATGCACATCGCCGGTGAACACGCGTTCTTTGCCCGCGATAAACCAGGGCCGCGAGGCGACCGATTGCCCGACCAGCAAACCATCAATAGCCTGTATCACTTTGCCTTCTGCATCGGCCAGACCCAGCCAGACCAGCTCGCTGCGCGACTCACGCCGCAGCTGCAGGGACTTCAGCAAGTCCGGGTGGTTCAGTGGGCCCCGGGTCACATGCAGCTCTTGCCCTAGCAGTGCGATGTCGAGCTCCCGCTCGCGCAGGTTGGCACCCAGAAGTTGGGCGGCCGCGGTGGCCGCAGCGTGCAGTGTCTGACCGGCAGAGGCAGCCCGTTGCTGGGTGGCCAGTTTCCCGACATACAGGCCCACGCAGAGCAAGGTCAGCATGGCCAGAACGACAAACCACAGCGCCAAGCGCCCCCGCAGGGTGTGGAGCTGGAGTTTGCTTAATTCAAAAGCGGACATTTCGTCATGCTCTCCGGCATGGCCCGCCAAGATGTAGCCCTTGTGCGTTGCGGGTCGTTATTCCCTGCAGGGTTCCCGGCAATCGGCGGTCACAAGGCCGCGTGGTGCGGCCCTCGGTGTTTAGCGTCTGAATTTACCTGAGGCGGTAATGATGGACAAGTCGGCGAAATCGAGGCCGGTGTGGTCGGTGGTGCTGAAGCTCAGGCTCAAGCCGCCCAGATCAAACCCTTTGATGGACTCCAGCGCGACCTGTAACTTGGCCCGGGTCGGCTTGGGGCCAGCACGGCGCAGCGCTTCGACCAGGACCTTGGCAGACACAAACCCTTCCAGCATGGCGGGGCTCACATCCAGAATGTTTTTGGCTTTGGCCATGCTCGATGCCTCTTGTACCAACGCGTAGTTGGGAGACTGCGGCAGCACCTGGCTCACGATCACGCCGCTCGCGTGGTTGCCCAGCAGCTTGATGAAACCGGACGAGGCGTTGTTGGAGAGGGTCAGCAGCTGTGCACTGCTGCCGTTGTCGCGCAAGGACTTCATGGCGTCGACCACGGCGGTGCCGGAACCGATGACCATCACGGCCTGCGGTTCGAGTTTGGCAATGCTGGGGCCGATTTGAGAGAAGTCAGGTTTGTTGCGATCGAACTTGGCCACCGCGACCGGGCTGAGTTTGACGGCCTCCAAACCTTTTTGCGTGCCCGCCAGTCCGTCAAGGCCAAAGCTGTCATCGACGTGGATGATGGCCATGCGAGTCAGCCCCGTGGCGGCTAGGTGGAGCACGGCGCGCTCTGCTTCCCGCTGGTAGGTGGCGCGCACATTGAAAACTAATTTCTTGAGCGGTTGGTGCAAGGACATGGCGCCTGTGGAGGGCGCCAGCAGCGGAACGCCGTACTTTTCAAGAACAGGAATCAGCGCTTCGGTGTGCGGCGTTCCGCGCGTCATGAAAAGCGCGAGAACGCCCTTGTCCTCGATCAGCTCTTTGGCGTTGCTCACCGTGAGCTTGGGGTCGAACTTGTCATCCAGGGTGAGCAGCTCGATCTTTTCTCCACCCACACCACCTTTGGCGTTGATGGAGTCGAGGTAGAGCTGCGCGCCCAAGCTGGCTTCTTGCACGGTGGCAGCGACGGCACCCGTCACTCCCACCGTCTGCCCGATTCGGAGTTGAGCCTGGGCGGAGACCCAGGCGCTGGTAAGGCATAGCCCCAAAAGGGCAGATCGGATGAAGGTCAAGGGAGTCTCGACAATGAGTGGAAGAATGGGGTGAGATTCTGCCCTCAATCGTCCACAAACGCCTCTTCCCGCTTAGCCTTGATGGAAGGCAGCATCACCACCACCAAGAGAGCCAGAGCCGCCAGCAACAGGCTCGCAGACAGCGGCCGTGTCACAAACACACTCCAGTCGCCACGGCTGAGCAAGAGCGCCCGGCGCAAGTATTCCTCCATCATCGGCCCCAGAATGAAACCCAAGAGCAGCGGTGCAGGCTCAGTCCCCAGCTTGATGAACAGATACCCGATCACCCCAAAGATCGCCACCATCCAGATATCGAAGGTGTTGTTGTTGGTCGAATACACCCCGATCGCACAGAACAGCACGATAGAGGGGAA
>JAIXVK010000043.1 GCA_027483085.1 Comamonadaceae bacterium
AAAACAAGCAGGGCTACCTGAACATCTCGGAGCTGATTGCCCGCGCATTCACGCAAAACGTGGTGAAGAACCAGGCCGTCATCAAGATGGCTTGGCTTAAAGAGCTGAATGAAGGCCTGATTGCGCTCTCAGGCGCACAAGCCGGGCCAGTGGGCCAAGCGCTGGTGCAGGGCGACACTGCCCGTGCGCACGATGTGGCACTGCAGTTGGCGGGTGTTTTCCCCCACCGCTTTTACATCGAGCTGCAGCGCGCAGGCCGCGCGGATGATGAGGCGCATGTGGTCTCCGCGGTGAAGTTGGCGGCCCGCATGAAGCTGCCGGTGGTGGCGACCCACCCCATCCAGTTCGCCGAGCAGGACGACTTTGAGGCGCACGAAGCCCGCATCTGTATTGCTGATGGCGAGATCCTGAGCAACCCCAAACGCGTTCGTCGTTTCACCCGCGAGCAGTATTTCAAGAGTGCAGCCCAGATGGAGGAGCTGTTTGAAGACATCCCCTCGGCCATTGCCAATACAGTGGAAATTGCCAAGCGCTGTAGCCTGACGCTGGTGCTGGGCAAGCCGCAGTTGCCTGCCTTCCCGACCCCCGAAGTCAACGGGCAGCGCATGACGCCCGAAGAGTATTTCCGCTATGCCTCGTTTGAAGGGTTGAACGAGCGCATGGTGCACCTCTACCCCAAGGAGGAAGAGCGCGCGGCTGAGATGCCGCGCTATGTGGAGCGCTTGGAGTTTGAGCTGGGCACTATTTTGAAAATGGGCTTCCCCGGTTACTTTTTGATCGTGGGCGACTTCATTAACTGGGCCAAGAACAACGGTTGCCCGGTCGGTCCGGGGCGCGGCTCCGGTGCCGGCTCGCTGGTGGCCTATGCGCTCAAGATTACCGACCTGGACCCCCTGCGCTACAACCTGCTGTTTGAGCGATTTTTGAATCCTGAGCGGGTCTCCATGCCCGACTTCGACATCGACTTTTGCCAGACCAACCGCAACCTGGTGATCGACTATGTGAAAGACAAATACGGCAAAGACGCCGTGAGCCAGATTGCCACCTTCGGTACCATGGCCGCCCGCGGTGTGGTGCGCGATGTGGGGCGCGTGCTGGACATGAGCTACACCTTCTGCGACGGCATCAGCAAGTTGATTCCCAACAAGCCGGGCACCAACGTCACGCTGCAGTTGCCGCCCACCGATGGCAAAAAGAGCGATAAATACGTCTACGCCACCGAGGCCGAGCCGATTCTGGCGGAGCGCGAGGCCAAAGAAGAAGACGTCAAGACCCTGCTGGAGATGGCCCGCAAGCTCGAGGGCATGACCCGCAACATCGGCATGCACGCCGGCGGGGTGTTGATTGCGCCCGGCAAGCTCACCGATTTCTGCCCGCTCTACCAGCAGCCCGGCAGCGAATCTGCCGTCAGCCAGTACGACAAGGATGATGTGGAAGCCATCGGTCTGGTGAAGTTCGACTTTTTGGGCCTGGCCACGCTCACCATTTTGGAGATCGCGGCTGAGTTCATCCGCAAACGCCATCCGGGGCAGGAAAAGTTTGCCTATGAGAACCTGCCGCTGGACGACCCCAAGGTCTACAAGCTGTTCAGTGAAGGCAAAACAGAAGCCGTGTTCCAGTTTGAAAGTCGCGGTATGCAAGGCATGCTGCGCGACGCCAAACCCAGCCGCCTCGAAGACCTGATTGCCCTGAACGCCTTGTACCGCCCAGGGCCTATGGACCTGATTCCGAGTTTCGTGGCGCGTAAACACGGGCGCGAAGTCGTGGAGTACCCGCACCCGGCAGTGGCTGAGATGCTGTCAGAGACCTACGGCATCATGGTGTACCAGGAGCAGGTGATGCAGACCGCCCAGATTCTGGGCGGCTACTCACTCGGCGGCGCCGACTTGCTGCGCCGCGCCATGGGCAAGAAGAAGAAAGAGGAGATGGACGAGCACCGGGGCATTTTCCGTGCCGGTGCGTTCAAGACCCACGGCATCCCTGAAGCGAAGGCCGATGAGGTGTTCGACTTGATGGAGAAGTTCGCAGGCTACGGCTTCAACAAGTCGCACGCGGCTGCCTACTCTTTGCTGGCGTACCACACCGGCTGGATCAAGGTGCACTACACCGCCGAGTTCTTCTGCGCCAACATGACCGTCGAAATGGACGACACCGATAAGCTCAAGGTGCTGTTTGAAGACGCCGAGAAGATGGGCCTGAGCTTTGAGCCGCCCAACATCAACCGCGGCTTTTATCGCTTCGAGCCGATTTCGAACAAAGAGATTCGCTATGGTTTGGGCGCTATCAAGGGCACCGGCGAGCAGGCGATTCTGGCCATCGTGGCTGCCCGCGAGGGCAGAGGCCCGACCGAAGAAGCCGGCCCGTTCAAGAGCCTGTTTGACTTCGCCCGCCGGGTGGATCGCAGCCGCATGAACAAGCGCTGCGTGGAGGCGCTGATCAAGGCCGGGGCTTTTGACTCGCTGCACCTCAACCGGGCAGAGTTGGTGGCTTCCATGGATCGGGCGTTTGAGTTTGCCGCTGCGTCGGCCGCCAACGCCAACCAGGTGGGCTTGTTTGACATGGGTGGTGACGACGACCATGGATCCAGCACGCAAGAGCCCGACCTGGTAGAGGTCACGCCTTGGGGCGTGAAAGAGCGCCTGACCCAGGAGAAAACGGCCGTCGGTTTTTACTTGTCCGGCCACTTGTTTGACGAAGTTGCCATCGAGGTCCGCAAATTCGCCCGCCGTCCGATTGAAGAGCTCAAAGACTCCCGCGAGCCCCAATTGCTGGCCGGCATCGTGACCGAGTTGCGGGTGATCAACGGGCAGCGCGGCAAACTGGCCCTGTTCAAGCTCGACGATAAATCCGCCATGATCGAGGCGCGCGCCAGCGAGGCGCTGCTCAACACCTACAAAGACTTGTTGAAGGACGATGAGCTCATCATCGTGGAAGGCAAGGCCATGCCGGACCGCTTCTCGGGCGGTATGCAATTGACGGTGCAGCACATCTGGAGCCTGGAGCAGGCACGCTGCAAGTTTGGCAAGTACCTGCGTGTGCCGGTGAAGCTCGATGCCCAGGGACGTGCGCCCGATGTGGCGGCGTTGGTGCGCGAGTTTCCTGCTGTGCGCGAAACAACCGAACATGGGGAAACGGTGCGCGGACTGTCAGTCCGCCTGCAGTTGGTGTGTAGTGCGGCAGGCGCCCATCCGGTGGAGCAGGCAGCGGCTGATTTGCATCTGGGCGAAGCAGCCAAGTTCTACCCCACAGACGCAGCCCTTGCGAGCTGGCGTGCACAGGCCAATGGGGGAGTGGCCGCGATTGCCTACGACTGATTTTTGATGAAAAAGGCCGCTGTCGCACTAGATCATTGCGCCAGTAGCTATCAAAAACAGAGTAGAACTGAGCGGGTTAAGGGCCGACCAAGGTCTGCGGCGAGATCACAATAATCATTGGCGACCAAACCTTGCCGTCGTCCAGCGGCAACTTGCGGGTTTTGTCGATCGCATTTTCGGCCGCGTCATCCCAGGCCTTGTTGCCGCTGCGTTTGATGACGCGCTTGCTCAAGATTTCGCCGCTTGCGCTCAGGCTCACTTCAATCTCAGTTTTGGGGTTGCCGACAATCGTGTCGGTGAACGTGATGTTGGGTTTGACCGCCGCTTGGATGCGCCCGCTGTAGTTCGCCCCGGGGCCTGAGCTCTTCGCGGCGGTACCGGTGGAGCCTGGCGCACCACTGCCGCTGGCTCCCGCCAGACCGGTCATGCGGGCGATTTGCTGCTGGCGCAACTCTTCGGTGCGCTTGGCATCTTCTTTGGCCGCTTTTTGCGCCTTGAGTTTGGCGGCGTCGGCCAGTTTGGCTTTGTCAGCTTTTTCTTTCGCCTCGCGTGCGGCTTTCTCTTTGGCGAGCTTTTCTTTTTCCAGCTGTTCTTTTTCGCGCAACTGGGCACGGGCTTTGTCTTGCTTGTCTTTGGCCGCTTTTTCCTGAGCCTGCTTTTCGAGCTCGCGTTTTTCTTGGGCTTTGCGCGCCTCTGCCTTTTGCGCTTGCAATTCCTTTTGCTTTTCTTCGGCGATACGGCGCTCTTTTTCTTTGGCCAATGCAATGTCCGCCTTGCTCGGCGCTTCTGGCTCTGCAGGTTTCACCACGGGCGGCGGGGGAGTCGGCGTTGGCTTGGGGGCTGGCTCAGGCTCGACTTCAGGCTCTGGCGGCTCTTCAGGCGGCGGCGGGGGAGCCGCCTCTTGCGGAATCGCAGACCACAGCTCAGCCTCTACCGTGGCGGGCGGGAGTTCGCGTTTCCAGGCCACGCCAATTGCCAGCACCGCCACCAGCGCCGCATGCGCCACCAAGGCCATGACCAGCGCGCGCAACATGCCCGGTGTGTGGGGCGGCGCAAATTCCTGTCGGGTATCAGCAGCGGGCATGGTGCAGATCGGAGACTCAGTTGGCCAGCTGGACGGACAAGCCGACCCGCTGAATACCTGCACGCTGCAAGGTGTCCATGACTTTGACCACGCTCTCGTATTTCACGTTCTTGTCGGCACTGATCACCACTGCCGAGTTGGCTGGCGCAGCCCCGTCGCCCGTGCCTTGTGCCTGCTTGACGGTGGCGGCCAGGTCTTTGAGTGCCACAGACGAGGTTTTCTCTTTTACTTTGACCTCGAGCGACTCGGTCTTGGTCAGGGTCACCTGGATGATCTGGTCAGGCTGGCGCGATGCCTTGCCCACGCTGGGCAAGTCAATCACGCTGGGGGTAATCAAGGGTGCGGTCACCATGAAGATGATCAAGAGCACCAACATCACATCGATGAAGGGCACCATGTTGATCTCGTTGATGGTGCGGCGACCACGGCCACGTCCGGCGACAGCAGGCATGTTGATTCCTTGTGCGGCTTAGCGGGCTGCCGGCGCAGGCTGGGCGCTCACGTTGCGTTGCAGGATGTTCGAAAACTCTTCAATGAAGGTTTCTTGCTGGATGGCGATGCGGTCCAGGTCGCGGGCGAAGCGGTTGTAAGCCACCACCGCCGGAATGGCTGCAAACAGGCCGATGGCGGTCGCCACCAGGGCCTCTGCAATACCCGGCGCCACGGTCGACAAGGTCACTTGTTGCAAAGAGGCCAAGCCGGTGAAGGCGTGCATGATGCCCCAGACGGTGCCGAACAGACCCACATACGGCGACACCGACCCGACTGATGCCAGAAAGGACAGGTTGCTCTCGACCTCGTCCATCTCACGCTGGAAGCTGGCGCGCATCGCACGGCGCGCGCCGTCCATCAAGGTGCCCACGTCGCTCACACGGCGCTCGCGCAGCTTTTGAAATTCGCGCATGCCGCTGGCAAAAATACGCTCCATCGGGCCACAAGTCTGGGCATTGCGACTCGCTGCGTTGAACAGATCATTGAGGCTGGAGCCTGACCAAAAATCGCGTTCAAAAGCTTCGTTTTGGGTTTTGATGCGTTTGAGCGAAAACAGCTTGCGGAAGATGGCGGCCCAGCTGGCAATCGATACCAGCATCAACAAGGCCATGACGGCCTGGACCACGATGCTCGCGTTCAGGATCAGGTGCAGGATGGAAAGGTCTTGGTTCATGGTGTGAGGGCTTAAACGGATGTGAGCATCGCACGCAAACGCTGGATGGCTGTTTCTAATTGTTGCATCGAGCTTGCGGTCGAAAAGCGGACAAACTGGGCCGTCTGCGCGGTGCCGAAGTCCCGACCGGGCGTGATCGCTACATGGGCACGGTTCATGACTTCAAAGGCAAACTCCCAGCTGCTTTGGAGCCCGAGTCGCGCGCAAAGTTCCGAGCAATCAGCCCACACATAAAAGGCTCCGTCGGGCTCCACCGGAATGCTGAAACCCAGATCACGCAGGGCCGGAATGAAATAGTCGCGACGCGCTTTGAACTCGGCGCGACGGGCCTCGTAGAGCGCAATGCTCTCCGGCTCGAAGCATGCCAGCGCAGCATGCTGGGCGATGGTGCTGGGGCAAATGAACAGGTTTTGGGCCAGGCGCTCAATCACCGGCACCAGGTCTTGCGGAACCACCATCCAGCCCAAGCGCCAACCCGTCATGTTGAAGTACTTGCTGAAGCTGTTGATGCTGATGACTTGGTCATCCAGCGCCAGCGCAGTGTGACCGAACTGGTCGTCGTGGCTGAGCGCCAGATAGATCTCGTCGATCATAGTGATACCACCCTTGGCCTGCACTACCGCATGGATGCGGCGCAGTTCGTCGGGGTGAATCGAGGTGCCTGTGGGGTTCGATGGCGAAGCCAGCAGTACACCGCGTGTGCGCGGGCCCCAAGCAGCCTCCACTTTGGCGGCGCTGAGCTGGTAGCGCTCGTCTGCTGAGGTTTCCAGCAGCACAGCCTTGCCCTCGGCGGCGCTCACAAAATGGCGGTTGCACGGGTAGCTGGGGTCCGGCATCAAGACTTCGTCGCCCGGCTCAATCAGGGCCAGACAGGCCAGGTGCAGCGCTGCGGAGGCTCCTGCCGTGACCACGATGCGCTCCGGCGCCACTTGCACGCCAAAGCGGCTGGCGTACCAGGCGCTGATGCGTTCGCGCAGCGCAGGCAGACCGGTGGCCGCGGTGTATTGGGTGACACCATCGCGAATCGCCTGTTCGGCGGCCGCTTGCACCAGGGGAGGTGCAGTGAAATCGGGTTCCCCGATATTGAGGAACACCATAGGCGCATCGCTGTGCGCCACTTGTGCAGCCAGGGCAGAAGCTGCCTTGGCAACCTCCATCACATAAAACGGCTCAATGTTCTGTGCGCGTGAGGAAATGTGCATCGTGGCGGTCGTGGGGTCAGGCAGCGGGTTTTTTGTTGCGTTCGGCGTCGATTTCCACGGCGCGCAGCTGGGGGGCAATGCCGTTGAGCACGCCATTGACGTATTTGTGGCCATCGGTGCCGCCGAATTCTTTGGCGAGTTCGATGCACTCATTGAGCACCACGCGCCATGGCACATCGAGGCAATGCTTCAACTCGTAAGCACCAATCCACATGATGGCGTGTTCGACCGGCGAAATCTCGGCCATCGGACGGTCCAATGCCGGAATGATCAGGGCGTCAAGCTCTTCCGCTTGGGCAACGCAGCCGTGCAGCAAGGCATCGAAATGCACAGCGTCCGCTTTGGCGAAACCGGCCAGGTCACGGGTGAACGGGTCAATGTCGTCCACCGCATTGCGGCCCACCAGGCTTTGGTAAAGGCCTTGCAGCGCGAATTCGCGGGCGCGGGTCCGGTTGGATTTGCTGCCTGCTTTGCGGGCGCCGGTGGTGGTCAGGCCGGTGCGGCTCTGACGGGGAGGGCGCTTGGCCGCGGAGGTGCTGGGGGTATCGCTCATCAGATGCTCTCCAACAGGTTGGCCATTTCGACGGCGACTTGGGCAGCATCGCGCCCCTTGTCGGTCTGGCGGGCTACGGCTTGTTCGAGGTTCTCGGTGGTGAGAATCGCATTGGCCACGGGGATCTGGTAGTCCAAAGATACGCGGGTCACGGCGGAACCGGATTCGTTCGCTACCAGCTCAAAGTGGTAGGTTTCGCCGCGGATGATGCAGCCCAGCGCGATCAGCGCATCGTAGGTGCCTTTTTCCGCCATGGCTTGCAGCGCTACCGGCACTTCCAGGGCACCGGGTACGGTGACATGGTCAATGTCTTTCTCGGATACGCCCAAAGCCAGCAATTCGGTTTTGCAGGCGTTGGCCAGAGCATTGGTGATGTCCGCATTGAAGCGGGCCTGCACGATGCCGATGTTGAGTTTCTTGCCGTTCAAACGGTCGGAGGCTGCGGTGCCTTTGTCTGCGCCAAACATGGGTGATTCCTTTATTCGAGTTATTTGCTGATGTAGCCGGTGATTTCGAGGCCGTAACCGGTCATGCTCGGCATGCGGCGCGGGCTTCCCATGAGTTGCATTTTCTGCACACCGCACTTGAGCAGAATCTGGGCGCCGATGCCGTAAGTGCGCAGGTCCATGCGGCCCCGTTCAGGCGCTTGCGATGCGCGCGCGGTGCCTTCAAACTGGCACAGCAACTGCTCGCCGCTTTCGCCGCAATTGAGGAGCACCACCACGCCTTTGCCTTCAGCGGCGATATAAGCCAGAGCAGCATCCAGGCTCCAGGAGTGCATGCTGCGATTGACTTCTAAGGCGTCCAACACCGAGAGCGGCTCATGCACACGCGCGGGCACCACAGTGCCGGCGTCCCACTCGCCCTTGACGAGCGCAAGGTGCACGCCTTGTCCGGTGCTGTCTTTGAAGGCGTGGGCGGTGAATTCACCGTAGGCCGTTTTCATGGTGCGGCTGCCCACGGGCTCGATCAGCGATTCGACACGGCTGCGGTGTTCAATCAGGTCGGCGATCGTGCCGATTTTCAGGCCGTGTTCGGCTGCGAACAGCTGCAAGTCGGGCAGACGGGCCATGGTGCCGTCGTCTTTCATGATCTCGCAGATCACGGCCGAGGGGCTGCAGCCGGCCATGGCCGCCAGATCGCAACCGGCTTCGGTGTGGCCTGCGCGCATGAGCACGCCACCGTCCACTGCCTGCAGCGGGAAAATGTGGCCGGGTTGCACCAGATCGGTCGCCACCGCGTTCTTCGCCACCGCGGCTTGCACGGTTTTTGCGCGGTCTGCGGCAGAAATACCGGTGGTCACGCCTTCGGCGGCTTCAATAGACACGGTAAACGCGGTGCTGTACACGGTGCCGTTGCGTGCCGCCATCGGGGGCAGCTTCAGGTGCTCGCAGCGTTCGCGGGTCAGGGTCAGGCAGATCAGGCCACGGCCGAAGCGGGCCATGAAGTTGAT
>JAIXVK010000597.1 GCA_027483085.1 Comamonadaceae bacterium
AGCCAAAGCGTCTGCGCTCATCACCCTGATTTTGCTCGTAGCTATCCTCGTCACCCTCACCATGAGCGCGTGGCCGGCCATCAGCAAATATGGCTTGTCGTTTCTGACCAGTACCACTTGGGATCCTGTGCAGGAAGACTTCGGTGGTTTGGTCATGATCTACGGCACCTTGGCGACCTCGCTGATTGCGCTTTTGATTGCAGTGCCGGTCAGTTTTGGTATCGCCCTGTTTTTGACAGAGTTGTCGCCCGCTTGGCTCAAGCGCCCTCTGGGTACCGCCATTGAGTTGCTGGCTGCTGTGCCATCGATCGTGTACGGCATGTGGGGCCTGCTGGTGTTTGGCCCGGTGCTCGCAACGTATGTGCAGCAACCAATTCAGGCGATGACTGCAGGCGTGCCCTATGTGGGCGCGTTTTTCTCGGGCCCACCGGTTGGTATTGGCATTCTGTCGGCCGGCATCATCTTGGCCATCATGATCATCCCGTTCATCGCATCGGTGATGCGTGACGTGTTTGAAGTAACCCCACCCATGCTCAAAGAGTCTGCGTATGGCTTGGGCGCAACGACTTGGGAAGTTGTCTCCAAGGTAGTGTTGCCCTACACCAAGACCGGCGTTATCGGCGGCATCATGTTGGGTCTGGGGCGTGCGATTGGTGAAACCATGGCGGTCACCTTTGTGATCGGTAACTTCAACCAGTTGGATTCACTCAGCCTGTTCCAGGCTGCAAACAGCATTACCTCCGCACTCGCCAACGAGTTTGCGGAAGCCGGCGAGGGGCTCCACCAGGCTGCCCTGATGTACCTCGGCTTGGTGCTGTTCTTCATCACCTTTGTGATTCTGTCTTTGTCTAAAGTTCTTTTGGCGCAGTTGCGCAAATCGGAAGGTGCCAAGTCATGAGTGCCACACTCGCCCAAACCCGCTCCGCACGTTTCGCTCAGCGCAAGCGCGTCAACGTGCTGGTCACTGGCCTGGCGCTGGCCGCCATGGCGTTCGGACTGTTCTGGTTGTTCTGGATTTTGTGGGAAACCGTCCGCTTGGGTCTCGGTGGCTTGTCGATTGCCACGCTTACTCAGATGACGCCTCCACCCAATGAAGCCGGTGGCCTGGCCAACGCGATTTACGGCTCGTTTTTGATGGTGTTTCTGGCCACTTGCTTGGGCACGCCCATCGGTGTGATGGCTGGTATTTACCTTGTCGAGTTCGACAACAAGAGCTGGCTGGCAGCTACCGTGCGTTTTGTGAACGACATTCTGTTGTCTGCACCTTCCATCGTGGTCGGTTTGTTTGTCTACGCAGTGGTGGTGTCGCGGTTCAAATCCTTCTCCGGGTACGCTGGCATTTTGGCGCTGTCCCTGATCGTGATTCCGGTGGTGATCCGTACCACGGAGAACATGCTGCAACTGGTACCTGCCGGTTTGCGCGAAGCGGCCTACGCATTGGGTGCCCCGAAGTGGAAGGTGATCTTGAGCATCACCCTCAAGGCGGCCCGTGCCGGTGTGATTACCGGTGTGTTGCTGGCTGTTGCCCGTATTGCTGGTGAAACCGCGCCGCTGCTGTTTACTGCTCTGAGCAACCAGTTCTGGACATCGTCGCTGAGCGAACCCATGGCCAGCTTGCCGGTCACGATCTTCAAATTTGCCATGAGCCCGTATGAGAACTGGCAGCAACTCGCCTGGGCAGGGGTCTTCTTGATCACCCTGACTGTGCTCGGATTGAACATTCTGGCGCGGGTACTGACCCGTTCCAAGGCCTGATGCGCGCAGCGCACTGACGTTTAAAGGATTACTTGTATGTTGAACACACCTAGCGCCCCGACCAAGTCCAAGATTTCCGTCAAGGACCTGAACTTCTACTACGGCAAGTTCCACGCCCTCAAAGGCATCAACATGGAAATCCCCGAGAAGCGCGTCACCGCCTTCATCGGCCCCTCCGGTTGCGGCAAGTCCACTCTGTTGCGTATCTTTAACCGCATGTTCGAGTTGTATCCCGAGCAGCGCGCTGAAGGTCAAATCCTGTTGGACGGCCAGAACCTGCTGACCAGCAAAGAAGACGTGGCTTTGTTGCGCGCCAAGGTCGGCATGGTGTTCCAGAAGCCAACACCGTTCCCGATGTCTATTTACGACAACATTGCCTTCGGTGTGAAGTTGTTCGAAAAGCTCAGCGCCACCGATATGGAAGAGCGCGTAGAGTGGGCGCTGCGCAAGTCGGCACTGTGGACTGAAGTGAAAGACAAGTTGCACCAGAGCGGCTCCAGCCTGTCGGGCGGCCAACAGCAGCGTTTGTGTATCGCCCGTGGTATCGCGATCAAGCCTGAAGTCTTGCTGCTCGATGAGCCTTGCTCGGCGCTCGACCCGATTTCGACTGCGAAAGTGGAAGAGTTGATCGTCGAACTCAAGAACGATTACACCGTGTTGATCGTGACCCACAACATGCAGCAAGCCGCTCGTTGCAGCGACTACACCGCTTACATGTACCTGGGCGATCTGATGGAGTTTGGCCCCACAGAGCAGATGTTCTTCAAGCCGACACGCAAAGAAACAGAAGACTACATCACCGGCCGTTTCGGCTAAGCAAGGAGAGGACGATATGCCCGATAAACATCTTTCTACGCAGTTCGACAGTGAACTGACTTCGGTTTCCTCGCAGGTGATGGAGCTTGGTGGCTTGGTGGAGTCACAAATTCGCCAAGCGATTTACGCCTTGTCCCAATTCAGCGTGGAAGTGGCCGATGAGGTGACTGCTCGCGAGGCTCGCGTCAATGCGATGGAGTTGGA
>JAIXVK010000508.1 GCA_027483085.1 Comamonadaceae bacterium
AGGCCTGAACGGCAGTGCGGCCTGCTCCGTGTCCCCCGCCCGCTTCGCGGGCTCCTCCTTGACCTGCGCAGACCGCACTGCCGTTCAGGCCTCCCGGAGCTAGCCATGGACAAGCTCAAGCAACTCGAATCTTTCGTCTCCGTCGCCACCCGTGGCAGCCTGACCGCAGCCGCCAATGCAGAGGGCGTGGCCCCCGCCATCATGGGCCGTCGGCTTGACGCGCTGGAAGAGCGCCTGGGCGTAAAGTTGCTGATCCGCACCACCCGTCGCATCACGCTCACGCACGAGGGCAGTGCGTTTTTGGAAGACTGCCAGCGCATCATCGCGGACGTGACCAATGCAGAGGCCAGCGTGAGCGCCGGTGGCGTGAAGGCAGCGGGCCATCTGCGCATCACCGCGCCTGCGGGCTTCGGCCGTCGCCATGTCGCGCCGCTGGTGCCCAAGTTCCGCGAGCTGCACCCGGACGTGACGATCTCCCTCAACTTGAGTGACCGTGTGGTGGACATTGCTGGCGAGGGCTTTGACTGCGCCGTACGCGTGGGCGACATGCCCGATTCGTCCCTCGTGAGCGTGCGCATGGCCGACAACCGCCGCTTGTGCGTGGCCACGCCGGCCTACCTCAAGCGCCACGGCACGCCCAAAACGCCGGCCGATTTGAGCCGCTTCCACTGCCTTACGCTGTCCAGCGACGCATCGCAAACCCGGGGCTGGGCTTTCAAGCTGCCCGCAGCCAAAGGCGAGCGTGCAGACGCGGGTGAGGTTATTTATCTAAAGCCCGCCGGCCCGCTGGACTGCAGCGACGGGCAGGTGTTGCACGACTGGTGCCTGGGTGGCTACGGCATCGCGTGGCGCAGCACCTGGGAGGTGGAGAACGAAATCGCCGCAGGCCGTTTGGTCGCAGTGCTAGAAGACTATGCCGCCCCGCCCAACGGCATTTACGCCGTCTTCCCCCAACGCAAACACATGCCTCTGCGAGTGCGCCTGTGGATCGATTTCATCAAGGAGCGCTACAGCGCGCCGGGGTATTGGCAACGAACCTTGCTTCGGGATTAGTGCTTGCAGACATCCGAAAGAACTATTGCAAGCGCCTTGGCAGCGAAATAGATTAACGCTAATCGCCGGTGTATCCCGGTTCAAATGGGAGCTCTTATGAAAATTAAACGTGTTTTAACCGCAATTGCGTTGGCCGCATCCGCGCTCGGTGCCAGTGCGACTACTACAGTGGGTGGCATCAGCTTCGCGGACAACGCGTTCGCTGATGCGTTGTACTACTCGTTTGGTAGCTACACCACCTCCGGTGGCACTTTGGCGCAAGTATTGACTGACACCAACCCTGGGACCTATGCGTACTCTCGCACACCCGGTGCCAGTTTGTTGCTTGGTTTCACCGATAACAATGTGTTCAATGGTGCCGGTGCAGACTTGGCTGTTTTTGAACTCGGCATTGCAGACTCTGTGAAAGTGAGCTTCGGCGCACAAACATTGTCTTTTCAAACGGTTGCAACGGGTTACACCGCTGGCGGTTATGCGTTGAACGTTGCCTTGGTTGACTTCTCGGCATTCGGCATCGCTAACGGCGCAAACTTGCAATACCAGTCGATTGGCTTGGATACAGTGGCCCCCGGCGGAACTGTTCCTTCCATTTCGTTGGTGGGTGCACTGCACGTGGCGGCTGTACCTGAGCCTGAGACATACGCCATGTTGTTGGCTGGTTTGGGCGCGATAGGGGCTCTGGTGCGTCGCCGCAAGCGCGCCTAAATGCACTCGACTTCAAATGAAAAAACCCGCTGAGTTTCAGCGGGTTTTTTCATTTACAGGGTGCGGTGGTCAAAACCATTGAGCCGGCTAGCGCTCAAATCCTGCTTTTCATGATCCTGTGCGGCGAATTACTGGGCGTCGTCTTCCGAAGGCACGTCAAACGGATCGTCCAGGCTGTCGCTTTCCATCATCGCGATCTCTGCGCACTGCACGCCGTTGAGCTGGTGGCGGTAGGCCAGAAAAGCGTGGCGGGCGTTGGCTTCGTCGTCGCCTTCGTCATCGGCTGCAGCCGCGGCCAAGTGGTGTTTGGCGGCGGCCTGGAAGTGGTGGGCAGCCATGCGGTGGTAGTCGCCGATGGTCTCAAAGTCGTCGTCCACCAGATCGTCTGCCACGGTGTCGGCCACGGGGGAAGTGTCTTGGGTCATTCAGGGCTCGCTTTTCTGTGAAACACGGCAACACGCCGCCTGCGCAGATTGCGCCCTCACCGTGAACCCTGTGTGACAGGCGCGTGAGTCTTTTGCGACGCTTCGTGGTTTAGACCAGACCCCAGTCGCGTGCGCCTGCATAGCCGGGGAACACGGCCTTGAGCTGGCTGTCGCTCAGGCCCCACTGGCGTTTGAATATGCCGCCCAGCACGCTGCGGTATTCGTTCAGCACCGCGTAGTCGCGGTTCTGGAACAGGGTGGCCGCCGTCATCTGCACCTGCTCGCCGACCACTTGCTTGCCGCGCACCGCGCCGCCCAGCACCCACATCACGCTGCCATGGCCATGGTCGGTGCCGCGGTTGCCGTTTTGCCGGAAGGTGCGGCCGAACTCGCTCATGACGACCACCACGGTGTTGCGCCATGCGCTGCCCATCTCCTGCGAAAAAGCGGCCAGGCCTTGGCCCAGCTCGTCGAGGCGGCTGGCCAGATAGCCGGTCGCGCCGCCCTGGGCGACGTGGGTGTCCCAGCCACCCACATCCACAAAGCCCAGCGCGTATTGCTCGCGCATCAGGCGGGCGATGCGGCGGGCTTCCAGCTCAAAGCCTTTGGCGGTAATGGCGCCGCGGCTGGCGGCATCCATCTCGGCCGACATTTCGCGCATCACTTGCTCACGCACCGCAAAGCCGCTTTGCACCGTGCCCTCCAGGGCAGTGCCTTGATACATGGCGGCAATGATGCGGCTCTGGCGCGTGTCCACCGACGGTTTGGTCAGGTTGCGCAAGCTGGTGTTCGGAACGCGCAGTTCGCCTTGCAGCGCAATCGGCAGTTGGTCGGTAAACGCCATGGGTGCGGGTCTGGTGGCAGGGGCACGCCCTTGGAGCTGGGTGGCCAGCCGGTTCAGAAAGCCCGAGCCATAGGCGGTGCTGCTGTGGTTTTGCTGGCCCAGCTCGATGCTGTCTTGCGTTTCGAAGTGGCTGCGCGACAGGTTGTCGGTGCCGCTGTAAGGCACAAAGGCGAGTTCGCCTTGTTGGTAGAGCGGGTAAAGGGTGTCCCGCAGGGCGGGGTGCAGCCCCCAGTCGGCGGTGAGGGGCAGGGCGCTGGTCAGGTCGGCGTCGGGTTTGGCAATGGCGATGTCAGGCCGCACCTCGTAATAAAAGCTGCTGCTCACCGGGGGGAGCAGGCTGGCGGCATCCATGCCGCCGCGCAAAAACACCATCAAAAACCGGGGTGCCCCGGTGGCCGGGCCTGTGGCCGCGTGCAGTCGCACTCCGGGCAGGCCCAGGGCAGCTGCCGCACCGGTGTGCAGCGCGGTGTGCAGAAATTGGCGTCGTTGCATGGCGCGGGCTCCTGAAGCGGGGTGTTTGGCGAATGGCCGAAGTCTGGGGGCAAGCGCGCTCGAGGGCTAGCGGCGCATGGACTCCGGGGCGGCCAGCAAGAAGCTGTTCCACTCCTGCGGCGAGTTGGCTTGGTCGAGCGCTGCGCGGGTGGCGCTGCTCAGGCCGTTTTGGATGGCCTGGTAATACAGCGCATTGGCCAGCTGGGGGAATGCGGCTTTTTCGGTCGCTTGCGGGCCGTCGGTTTTAAAGAGGCCCGCGCTGCCGGAGCCAATGGCCTTGGCAATTTCAAACCGGGTGGTGAGCTGGCCGGCGCTGTCCCACGCGCTGGCGACCAGGGGGTAGCCGTCAGGCGTTTGGCGGCCGTAGAGCGGCTGCCCCATGCGGTTGATCCAGTTCAACACCGGGCCAACGTTGAGCACTGCTTTGTCGTCATATGCCAGCCGTACCGAGGACAGCACATAGCGCATCGGGTCTTTGAACTTGGTGGGGCGGGCGTTGCTAAATTCCGGCGCGGTGAACAGTGTTTCCAGCACACGGGCAATCTGGCCATCGGTCGCTCGCCAAGTGGCTGCCATGCGGTCCACAAGGGCCTGGGGTGGGGTGTCAGACAGCCAGAAGGTCGCTAGCTTGCGGCTCACGAACCGGGCCGTCGCCGGGTGGCGTGCCAGCAGGTCCAGCGCTTGCTCTATTTCGGCCAGACCCTCGCCGGTGATGGCTTGGCCCAGCAGGGCTTTGGGCCCCGTGTCATGCCGCTGGGGATTGAATTCAAAAATACCCTTGCGCACATACAGGCGGTTTAACTCTTTGCGCAGGTTGGGGTTGCCGCTGTTCATGTTGACGCCCAGCCCGGTGAGCACGCGGGCCAGTTCTTGTACGTCTTTCTGGGTGTAGCCGCCATCTACCCCCAGGGTGTGCAGCTCCATCAGCTCGCGGGCAAAGTTTTCGTTGATGCGGCCGGCGGCATTCTGGTCGTTGTCTAGATACCGCAGCATCGCCGGGTGGTAGCTCACCGCGCCGAGCAGATCGCGGAAGCGCCCAAGGGCGTGCGGCCGCAGGGCGCTGTCTTCATAGTCGCCCAGCATCGCCCGCAGGTTGTGCTTGCTGAGGTGCACATTGAAGTGGTTCAGCCAGAACCATGTCATTTGCTCTTGCACCTGCGCCGGGCTGTAGAGCGCCCGCAGCACATGGCGAGTAGCGGCTTCGCGGGCAAGGCGGTTGAGCTCTTGCTGGTAGGCCTGCTGGGCGGCTTTTTTGGCTACGTCGTCCCGCAGCGCATCGGCGTCTCTGCGCTGCTTTTCCATGGTGTGCACCAGATCGGTCAAGCCGGTCTGGCTGATGGTCATGGCGCTGACGGTGGCCTGGGCGCTCTCGGGCAGGCTGGCGCCTTGTGGCTGGAGTTGCTGCTGCAGCCAGCGCGCGCTGCCCTGTTGTTCCACTACCCGAGCGGTGGCGGTGTTGGCCCCCCAGGTGATGCGGTTCAGCCATTCATAACGGGCCTGCGCCGTGGGGGCCGGCCCGTCGGCCACCCCGCCCGAGGGCAGGGGCGCGCAGCCACTTAGAGAGAGCAGAGCAACACACAAGCCCCACAGGGGCGCGAAGCGAAGGAGGCGGGTGTCAGAGCGCATGCGCCACATCGTAGCGGCCCGGCCCCCGCTTCACCAACTGTTACATCGACAGGCGGCCCTCAGGCCTTGCCGAACTCCGCACCGAGCTCGCCGGCACGGTGGTGTGCGGCAAACAGGGCTTTGGCAAACAGGTCTTTGATGCCGCTTTCATCCATGCTGGTGATGGCGGCGTAAGTGGTGCCGCCTTTGGAGGTGACTTTTGCGCGCAGGCTCTCAGGTGCTTCAGAGGAGGCGCGTGCCAGTTCGCCCGCGCCGATAAAGGTGGCCACAGCCAGTTGATACGCCTGGTCTCTGTCGAGCCCCATGCGCACTCCCGCATCGGTCATGGCTTCCATGAAATAAAACATATAGGCCGGCCCGGAGCCGCTGAGGGCGGTGACCGCATCGAGCTGCGCTTCCGCCGTGAGCCAGACCGTAGCACCGGTGGTGGCGATCACCTCGTTGGCCCAGTCTTTGTCTGCCTGGGTGACACCCGGGCGGCCAAAAAGAGCCGTGATCCCTTTGCCGATCAGCGCCGGTGTATTGGGCATGGTGCGGATGATGCGCTCGCTGCCCAGCCAGGTGGCAATGCTGTCTGTGGTGATGCCTGCGGCCACACTCAGGTGGAGGGCTGTGCGGTTGTGGTTACTCACCGCCGCGGCGGCCTCTTTGAAGGTCTGGGGTTTGACCGCCCAGACGATCAGGTCTGCGCCGGCCAAAAAGGCGCCGGCTTCGGGCTGCGGCTGCAGGCCGAAATCGGTTGCCAGACGGGTGCGAGCCTCTGCCCAGGGTTCGACCACATCGATAT
>JAIXVK010000302.1 GCA_027483085.1 Comamonadaceae bacterium
GCTCACCGCCCTCGTTCACGAGGACATGTCCAAAATTACGGTGTTCGTTGCCAATCGCTTCAAACTCGACTGGGTTCGCGCCCAGCACAGCCAGCGCATTGCAGGAATGCTTGAAAAGCTTTACGGGCAAGCTGTAGCCGTTGAGTTAGTGATCACTCCGCGAGAGGCGCCCGTGCGCCCGACAGCGGCTCCCCGTGCCGCGGAGGTGCCTGCAGCCATCGAAGAAGTCGAAGCAGGTGAAGACCGCTTCGCCGGCGTTCCCAAAAGTCGCCTCAACAGCATGCTCACCTTCGAGAGCCTGGTGGAAGGCACTGCCAACCGCATGGCGCGTGCAGCTGCCATGCATGTGGCCACCATGCCCGGGCACTTGTACAACCCCCTGTTTATTTATGGCGGTGTAGGCTTGGGCAAAACCCACTTGATGCACGCCGTAGGCAACCGCCTGCTTGTGGATAAGCCCGGATCCAAGGTGCTTTACATCCACGCAGAACAATTTGTGTCAGATGTCGTCAAGGCCTATCAGCGCAAGACTTTTGACGAATTCAAGGAGCGATACCACTCCCTGGACCTGCTGTTGATCGACGATGTGCAATTCTTTGCCAACAAAGATCGCACCCAGGAAGAGTTTTTCAACGCCTTTGAGGCCCTGCTGGCCAAGAAGTCCCACATCGTGATGACCAGCGACACCTATCCCAAGGGTCTGGCCGATATTCACGAGCGTTTGGTATCCCGTTTTGACTCCGGCTTGACGGTGGCCATCGAGCCGCCGGAACTCGAAATGCGGGTGGCGATTCTGATCAACAAAGCGCATGCCGAGGGCTCTGAAATGCCCGAGGAAGTGGCGTTTTTTGTGGCGAAAAACGTGCGCTCCAACGTCCGCGAGCTCGAAGGCGCGCTGCGCAAAATCCTGGCGTATTCGCGCTTTAACCAGAAGGAAATCTCCATCCAGCTGGCCCGCGAAGCACTCCGCGACTTGCTGTCGATCCAGAACCGGCAGATCTCCGTGGAGAACATCCAAAAAACCGTGGCCGACTACTACAAGATCAAGGTCGCGGACATGTATTCCAAGAAGCGTCCGGCGAGCATTGCACGGCCGCGCCAGATTGCGATGTATCTGGCGAAAGAACTGACCCAAAAGAGCCTGCCGGAAATCGGCGAGCTATTCGGTGGGCGCGATCACACGACAGTGTTGCACGCCGTGCGAAAAATCGGCGGCGAGCGCCAGCAACTGACCGAACTGAACCAGCAGTTACACGTTCTGGAGCAAACGCTCAAGGGTTAAGGGTAAAAACAGAGGCAAGCCCCCGTAACTCACTGAAAAAACAGAGAAAATGGCGGGATTGTTTGGCAGAGATTCACAAAGAGGTTAACATGATCGTATTGAAGGCAACGCAAGACAAGGTCTTATCGGTTCTGCAATCGGTGGCCGGTATTGTCGAGCGCCGCCACACCTTGCCCATTCTTGCCAACGTACTGCTGCGCAAGACCGGCACCTCCCTTCAACTCACCACCAGCGACCTCGAAATCCAGATCCGCACCACGGCAGAACTGGGCGGCGACACCGGCAACTTCACCACCACCATCGGTGCGCGCAAGCTGATCGACATTCTGCGCACCATGCCCGGTGACCAGACCGTGTCCCTCGAATCCAGCCAAAGCAAAATCATTCTCAAAGGCGGCAAGAGCAAGTTCACGCTGCAGACCATGCAGGCGGAAGACTTTCCGCTGGTGCAAGAAAGCGCCAGCTTCGGCCCCGTCTTCAGCGTGCCGCAAAAAACTCTGAAGGACCTGCTGAGCCAGGTGTCCTTCGCCATGGCGGTGCACGACATCCGCTACTACCTCAACGGCATTTTGTTTGTCGCCGAAGGCAAGCAACTCAGCTTGGTAGCCACCGACGGGCACCGCCTGGCATTCGCCTCCGCGACCTTGGACGTAGAAGTGCCCAAGCAGGAAGTCATCCTGCCCCGCAAAACCGTGATCGAGTTGCAGCGCTTGTTGTCTGATGCCGAAGGCGCCATCGAAATGCAATTCGCCAACAACCAGGCCAAGTTCACTTTCGACGGCATGGAATTCGTGACCAAGCTGGTCGAAGGCAAGTTCCCTGACTACAACCGCGTCATCCCCAAGAACCACAAAAACAGCATCACCCTGGGCCGCGAAGCGCTGCTCAAGACGCTGCAACGCACCGCCATCCTGACCAGCGACAAGTTCAAGGGCGTTCGCCTGAACATCGATCCCGGCAGCCTGCGCGTGGCATCCAACAACGCCGAGCAGGAAGAAGCGGTGGACGAGTTGGACATCGACTACGGCGGTGACAGCATCGAGATCGGCTTCAACGTCACCTACCTGATCGATGCCCTGAGCAATATGAGCCAAGACATGGTGAAAGTGGAGCTGTCAGACGGCAACAGTTCTGCCCTGATCACCATCCCCGACAACACGACCTTCAAGTACGTCGTGATGCCCATGAGAATCTGACGCTATAAAAATAGTAGCTACCCGCGCAATCAAACCCCCGCTCACCGGGGGTTTGGTCATTCAAGAGTTTGAGATTTTTCGAAGAGAAGTTAGCCATGACTGAAGAAAACAAGTCGGTTTCCACCCCTGAAAACGCCGATGGCGCTGTGCACACGGGCGAGGGCGGAGCCGACAGTTCCAACTTCCAGCCCACCATCGACACCAACCAAGCCGGTGCGACCGAGGCCTATGGCGAAGGCTCTATCCAGATTCTTGAAGGCCTGGAAGCCGTGCGCAAACGCCCCGGCATGTACATCGGCGACACGTCCGATGGCACCGGCTTGCACCATCTGGTGTTCGAAGTGGTGGACAACTCCATTGACGAATCGCTGGCCGGCCATTGCGACGACATTCTGGTCACCATCCACTCCGACAACTCCATCAGCGTGGTCGACAACGGCCGTGGCATTCCGACCGGCATCAAGCTCGATGACAAGCACGAACCCAAGCGTTCCGCCGCTGAAATCGCGCTGACCGAACTGCACGCCGGCGGCAAGTTCAACCAGAACAGCTACAAGGTGTCCGGTGGTCTGCACGGCGTGGGTGTGTCCTGCGTGAACGCGCTGTCCAAAATGCTGCGCCTGACCATCCGCCGTGATGGCAAAGTCCACACGCTGGAATTCAGCAAGGGCTTTGTGCAGAACCGCATTGTCGAGACGCAGAACGGCATTGAAGTCTCGCCCATGAAGATCATCGGCGACACCGAGAAGCGTGGCACCGAAGTGCACTTCCTGCCCGACACCGAAATCTTCAAAGAAAACAACGATTTCCACTACGAAATCCTCTCCAAGCGTTTACGCGAACTCAGCTTCCTGAACAACGGCGTGCGCATCCGCCTGAAGGACGAGCGCAGCGGCAAGGAAGACGACTTTGCCGGCGCCGGTGGCGTGCAGGGCTTTGTGAACTACGTCAACAAAGGCAAGACCGTTCTGCACCCCAACGTGTTCCACGCCATGGGCGACCGCCAGAGCGACCAGGGCACCAACATCGGCGTCGAAGTCGCCATGCAATGGAACAGCGGCTTCAACGAGCAAGTGCTGTGCTTCACCAACAACATCCCCCAGCGTGACGGTGGCACCCACTTGACCGGTCTGCGCGCCGCGATGACGCGCGTCATCAACAAGTACATCGACGACAACGAACTGGCCAAGAAGGCCAAGGTCGAGATCGCCGGCGACGACATGCGCGAAGGCCTGGCCTGCGTGGTGAGCGTGAAGGTGCCCGAGCCCAAGTTCAGCAGCCAGACCAAGGACAAGCTGGTCAGCA
>JAIXVK010000257.1 GCA_027483085.1 Comamonadaceae bacterium
ATGCTGACGCACTGAATGCGATTGCAATCAGACCAGACCTTGCACAGGCACTTGTCCAGCGCCGCGCCGACACCACGGTGATAACGCCTCACCCGCTGGAAGCAGCGCGCTTGCTTGGGTGCAAGACCACCCAGATCCAAGCCAACCGGCTCGACGCGGCCCAGAGATTGGCGGAAACGTTTCAATGCACGGTCATACTGAAAGGGTCTGGCAGTGTGATCGCAGCCCCCGGTCGAAAGCCACGCATCAACCCCACAGGAAATGGCCGTCTCGCCATCGGCGGAACGGGCGATGTACTTGCGGGCCTGACCGGCACACTCTTGTCACAGCGCAGCACAGCTTGGGAAGCCGCGTCAGAAGCTTGCTACATACATGGGCTGTTGGCAGACCAATGGCCACAGCAAACAACCTTGACGGCCAGTCGCCTGACCGAATACTTGTAAAAAAAGCTGCTAGCACCCCATTTCACGAGGACCAGCAGCTCCTATTTTTATAGCAGCGTTGTTAGCAGCTCTTATCGCCGTTTCTTCGCTGTCTTTTTTACCGAGGGTGCTGTTTTGTCTGCAGAACGGCTACTCTTGGTCGCTTTTGCAGCTGACCGTTGCTGCCTGACTTTGCCCTTGAAGATCGGCGAGTGCGGCGGATCCAGATCTGGACGATCACCGAATTCAGCGCGCCCCGATTTTGAATCACGGATATGCCCTTTGTCGGCGGGCATCTTGGGGAGAGGCCCCTGACCTTCTTGGACCAATCGGAAATCGATCTTGCGACCATCCAAATCCACGCGACTCACTTGGATACGAACCCGGGTACCAATCGCATAGCGAATACCTGTCCGCTCGCCGCGTAGCTCCTGCCGGGCTTCATCGAAACGGAAATACTCCCCGCCCAACTCGGTGATATGAACCAAGCCCTCTACATACATCGCATCGAGCGTCACGAACAAACCAAACGTGGTCGCTGAGGACACCACCCCTGAATACTCCTCACCCAAGTGCTCGCGCATGTACTTGCATTTGAGCCAGGCTTCCACATCCCGACTGGCCTCATCCGCCCGGCGCTCATTGGCACTGCAATGCAGACCAGCCGCTTGCCAAGCGGTACCTTCCGCATTGAGTTTCTTGGGCTTGGTTTCCGGATTACTCACCCTCGAAGCCAGATTTTTTTCCAGACGCCTTGCAAGCTTGGCATGCGCCTCACCGGGCGTAGGTAGTGCCGGGAGTTGGTATTTGGTCTTGGCAAGAATGGCCTTGATCACACGGTGCACCAACAAATCCGGGTAGCGCCGGATCGGGCTGGTGAAGTGCGTGTAGGCATCAAACGACAAGCCGAAATGTCCGCTATTGATCGGCGTGTAAATGGCCTGTGACATGGAGCGCAATAGCATCGAGTGGATCTGCTGCGCGTCGGGTCGGTCTTTAGTCGCCTCAGCAATCGCCTGAAACTCCCCCGGTGCGGGGTTGTCACTGATCGTCATGCCAATGCCACTGGCCTTCAAATAGCTACGCAATATTTCTTGCTTCTCAGGCGTCGGACCCTCATGCACTCGGAACAGGCCCTGGTGCTTGTTCTGGGCAATGAAGTCCGCACTGCAGACGTTCGCGGCGAGCATGGCCTCTTCAATCAACCGATGCGCTGTGTTGCGAGTACGCGGCACGATCTTTTCGATCCGACCGTTTTCATCACAAACAATCTGTGTCTCCGTAGTCTCGAAATCCACCGCACCCCGCTTGTGGCGGGATTTGAGCAATGCCTGGTAAACACCATGCAAGTTCAAAAGATCCTGCACTCGATCTTTGCGCTTGCTGGCTTCAGGCCCCCGTGTATTGCCAAGAATGGCCGCCACTTCGGTGTAAGTGAAACGAGCGTGGCTCCACATGACTGCGGGATAAAACTGGTAGGCATCGACCTCGCCATCCTCGGTGACGAACATATCGCACACCATGCACAGCCGTTCGACTTCCGGATTCAACGAGCACAATCCGTTGGACAGTTTTTCCGGCAGCATAGGAATGACACGGCGCGGAAAGTACACGCTGGTGGCTCGGTCATACGCATCCACATCGATGGCGTTGCCCGTTTCCACGTAGTGACTGACATCGGCAATTGCCACCAACAAACGCCAACCTTTGAGCGCCGTCTTGCCACGCCCTTTGGTTGCGGGTTCGCAATACACCGCATCATCAAAATCCCGGGCATCTTCACCATCAATGGTGACCAAAGGGATGTCTGTCAAATCAATACGTTGCAGCTTGTCTTGCGGACGCACCTTGTCCGGCAATGTGCGCGCCATCGCCACACAAGCATCAGAAAACTCATGCGGCACGCTGTATTTGCGTACGGCGATTTCAATTTCCATACCGGGGTCATCGACTTCACCCAGTACTTCTTTGATGCGCCCCACAGGCTGTCCGAACAGCGCAGGCGGCTCAATCAGTTCAACGACCACCACCTGGCCGGGTTTTGCCACACTGGTAGCACCCTTCGGAATCAAAACATCCTGACCGTAGCGTTTGTCTTCTGGCGCAACCAGCCAAAC
>JAIXVK010000337.1 GCA_027483085.1 Comamonadaceae bacterium
AGTCACGCATTGGCGCTGGTGGGGGTGCCGATGCGGCGCGTTATCCGCATCGTGCAGGAACAGCGCGATGCGCGTTACAACTTGCTCAAAGGCTTCTTTCATGGAGCGGACGACAACTCCGTCGATGAGTTGCAGAACGAGCGGCTTGCCACTTTGAGCCTTCCTGCGGCATTCAAGTCCAGTGGGCAACCGGTCGCGGCTTTTCAACTCGATCGCCTCGGAGTCCGGCTGGTCAGCCTGCGACGCGCCAACGGTGCACAGGTCACCGTGGATGAGTCGGTCTGCATCCAAGGTGGGGACACACTGGTACTAAGTGGCAAAGCCGTCGAATTGGCGACCGCTGAACAAAAACTGCTGAAAGGCCTATAAGGTCCACCGGACTTGGGCGCACAATAGCCCCGCGCCACATTGGCGCTTTTTTCATGAGTTTTCTATGCAACATCTGAGCATTAATCAGTATCTTCGTGACCACATCCGGACAGTTCCCGATTGGCCGACGCCGGGAGTGCAGTTCCGCGACATCACCCCTTTGCTGCAAGATGCCAAGGTATTCCGGGTCTTGATCGACGCCTTCGTGCACCGTTATATGGACCCCGCTATGCGGCCTGACGTGGTCGCTGGGCTGGATGCACGTGGCTTTATTTTGGGTGCTGTAGTGGCCTATGAGCTCAACATCGGCTTTGTGCCGATCCGGAAAAAGGGCAAACTGCCCTTCACCACCGTCGAAGAGACCTACGAGTTGGAATACGGCAGCGCAACCGTGGAGCTCCATACCGATGCGGTCAAGCCGGGTGACCGTGTCCTTTTGATCGACGACCTGATCGCGACCGGGGGCACCATGATGGCGGGGAGAAAGCTGTTGGAGCGCCAAGGAGCCCATGTGATGGAGGGCGCTGCCATCGTTGACCTGCCGGAGTTGGGTGGCTCGCAGAAGCTGCGTGATTCAGGCCTGCCGCTATTTACCTTGGTGGACTTTTCCGGCCACTGAAAGCAGCACCGTAACGGCCGACCGAACCGGCTCAGTTCAGTTCGCCGTACTGTGTCGTACTCAACGGAAACAAGCGCTCGTTCAACTCTGCGTCACTGAAGCGAACGGGGGCAGGATTGCGCTTTGCGGACCTGATGATCTCTCCCGGCGCAGACAAGGCCGGCGCAGCGGGCACTGACGACAGTGCACGCTTGAAAGCCTCAATCTCTGATGGTTGAAGCGGCTCAAATCGTTCTGCGGGACGAGCACTGGTATTTGAATGGGCCGGCAGGGCCTGTTCCCCAGTCCCGAGTTGCTCGTTGATGCGCCAGTACATGGCGGTCACCAGCAAGTCATGGCGATTCTTCGCAATTTTCCCGATATGGCTTTCGATGCCAAGCAGCAACTTGGCATCGCGCACATTGTGCTCCGCCAAATCCACCATGATCAAGTACTGGCGTCCCCGTGAGTCCAAAGACAAAACTTTGAACTTGTAGCTGCCGGAGAGGAGCCCTGCACCTGTCATCGACTCACGGACAACGGCATACAAAGACTCTCGGCGCTCATTGCGTTCTGCTTTACGCCCATGCGGTTCTTGCGCGTCTGCGGAAAGCGCTTTTTTCGTACGAGAACGTGTGCCGGCACTCCGACCCGATGGGGCGCCAGGCGTTGCAGGATGTGTGGTGTCTGCCGAACGGCTAAACCATTTGAAAAAAGACATCAGAACTAGTCCTTCCCTTGAAAGCACGGCACCCGACTATTTGCCAATACAAAACTTCGAAAAAATGACGCCTAGCAAGTCATCTGCACCGAATTCACCAGTGATTCGGTTGAGCGCATTCTGACCCAAACGCAGCTCTTCGGCGAGCAGGTCCAAGGCATTACTGCCATTCGCCAGCAAATCAGAAGCGTGCGCCAAATGGTCGGCTACTTCCTTCAACGCATGCAAATGGCGCTGGCGTGCGATAAAGGTGCCCCCTTGGGCAGGCTGCCAACCCGCCGCCTCCAAAAGACGTGAGCGCAGGGTGTCGAGGCCTGCACCTGTCTTCGCAGAAAGCACAAGCCCCTCGTCAGAAGAAGCCAATGGTTGTGCATCGGCTTTGTTCCAGACATGGATGACCGGCACCTTTTGTGGCAATTTTTGGGCTAGCGTGGCCGCTATATCTGCGTCAGCCGCTATGTAATCAGGAGCGCTGCAACGGGTTAGGTCGTGCAAAAACACAACGGCGTCTGCGGCAGCAATGGCCTCCCAGGCACGCGCAATGCCGATTTGCTCCACGGCATCTTCGCTTTCGCGCAGTCCCGCCGTATCGATGATGTGCAGTGGCACGCCCTCGATCTGGATCGTTTCCTGTACTTTGTCGCGGGTGGTCCCGGCGATCGGCGTCACGATGGCGAGTTCGGCGCCCGCCAGCGCATTGAGCAAGGACGATTTACCGGCATTCGGCTGGCCGGCAATCACCACCTTCATGCCCTCACGCAGCAGCGCGCCTTGTGCCGCTTTGGCTTGCACCGCGAGCAACGCCGCTTGCAAGCGCTGCAACTGGCCGACAGCATCCGCTTTTTCAAGGAAATCAATTTCCTCTTCGGGGAAATCCAGCGTGGCCTCTACCAGCATGCGCAGGTGAATCAAGGCATCGCGCAAGGAGGCGACCTGTTTTGAAAAAACACCCGAGAGAGACTGGCTGGCACTGCGTGCAGCGGCTTCGGTACTGGCATCGATCAAGTCCGCAATCGCTTCCGCTTGCGCAAGATCGAGCTTGTTGTTGAGAAACGCACGTTGGGTGAATTCACCGGGATCCGCCAAGCGCAAGGCGGGCAAAACCACACCTTCACCACCGGGCCCGGGCTGCGCAGCTATTTCGAGGCAACGGGCGACCAGAAGCTGCAAAACAACCGGCCCACCATGCGCTTGAAGCTCAAGAACATCTTCGCCGGTGAATGAACGGGGCCCCGGAAAAAACAAAGCCAGTCCATGGTCAATGGGCTGGCCTTGCGTGTCGGGGAAGGGAAGGTAAGTCGCTTCGCGCGGCACCAGTGTGCGCCCGAAGAACGCCTCGGTGAACGCGAGCAGCGATTTGCCGCTTACCCTCACGATACCGACGGCGCCACGGCCAGAGGCCGTAGCGATGGCGGCAATCGGGTCAGTATGCCGTGACAGCACCTCGTCCCGGCCCGATTACTTGAACTTCGGC
>JAIXVK010000140.1 GCA_027483085.1 Comamonadaceae bacterium
ACCTGCCCTCCGACTACCTCTATGGTGCGCTGAAGCGGCCCAACATCACACTGCTCACTGGAGCCGAAGTGCAGTCCCTGACCATGCAAGGCCGCAAGGTGACCGGGGTGCGCTTCGTACGCAACGGCAAGGTCGAAACAGTCAGTGCAGCAAAGCGCGTCGTGCTGTCGGCCGGCGCCATCAATACGCCGAAGATCCTGATGCTGTCGGGCATCGGCGACGACGCCGAGCCCAAGCGCCACGGCATCCGCACTGTCACCCACCTGCCAGGGGTGGGGCGCAACTTCCAGGACCACGTGCTCGTGGGCGGCTGCGTGTGGGAGTACGACAAACCACTGCCGCCGGCCAATAACGCCGCGGAGGCGACCTTCTTCTGGAAGAGCGATGCATCGCTGCCGACGCCTGACCTCCAGCCGTTCCAGATCGAGGTGCCGTTCACGTCAGAAGTCACCGGGCCGCGCTTCAAAACGCCTGCCGGCTCGTGGACCATCGCCCCTGGCCTTGTGCGCCCCAAGAGCCGCGGCCGCGTGACGCTGGCCTCCGCCAACCCCGCAGACATGGCGCTCGTTGACGGCGCTTTCCTCAGCCACCCGGACGATGTGAAAGCGCTGTTGCGGGGCATCGAACTGTGCCGCGAAATCGGCAACTCGCAGACGATGAAACCCTTCGTCAAACGCGAAGTCATGCCGGGCGCCCTGGGCCGGGACGACATGACCGCCTTTTTGCGAGACGCTGCAGGAACCTACTACCACCAGAGCTGCACCTGCAAGATGGGCAAGGACGAGATGTCCGTGGTCGACGGCACGCTGTCGGTACGCGGTGGCGTTGAGGGCTTGTCAATAGCCGACGCCTCGGTCATGCCGCAAGTGTCCACCGGCAACACCATGGCGCCCACCGTGATCATCGGCGAGCGCATGGCCGATATCCTGCTCAGCCAGCGTTGAATCGGGACGGCGCGCATGCAGACCTCGTGCGCGCCACTCCAATGTAGCCAAAACGCCAACCGCGTTAACGGAAGACCTCATGATGCCGACATCCGATCATTCCGCCATTGCAGAGCTCCTGGGTGTTCACGCCCCCTGGGTTGTTACTGGCACCCAGTTGTCTGCCTCGTCGCGTGTTTTCACAGTCGTGCTGGAACAGCAAGCCCCCAAAGCCAGACTGTTTTCAAAAAGCGCAGTCGCCCCGATCCAGGGCAAATACCTTTGGGAACACATTGCCTTCGGGGGCTGGCGCTGCCAGATCAAGCTGGTGCTCCGGCAGGGAGGGCCGATCCCTGCTGCCTCCTGGACAGGCGATGGCGACGAAGCCTACACGCGCGGGCTCCAACGACAGATTCTCGATCTGCTGATGGCCGGCGCCACGGTGGAGCAGCTCTCGGTACTGCTACGGCTACCCTTCGCCGATCTGTGGCGCTACAAGTTCCGACTGGACCAGGGCCAAGGCGCAAAGACGACCCCGGTCGCCCCAGCGCCAAACGCCGGGCCATTGCCACAAGCCGGAGGCTCAAGCACCGCCATGGCATCGAACTTACCAGCGGAGTCCGATCCGGTCTGGATGGCCATTCTCCTGGGGCGGATGAAGTTGGATGTCCGCATGCTCGGGCTGCGTCTGCTGCTTGCGAAGTTGAAGCGCGAAGCGCAACTCCACGGTGACGAGGATCTTCATCGGCAGGCAGCCGGTGATATCCATCGCTATTTCGTTCGTAGCCAATCCCAGCTCAGGCATGAGTTGGAGCAACTCGCAGCGTATTCAAATCAGGCGGCGACTATGGAGGCGTCACAGCTTCCAGCAGCGAGTGATCCGCTCTGGCTTGCCGTGCTCCAAGACGATTTCCCCTTGGAGGTGAAGCAACTGGGGTTGCGCCTTTTGCTGTCCAAGCTGCGAACTCAGCTACGGACCACTACGGACGACGACGCCCGGATGATCAAGTTGGTGGAAATCCATCGCTATTTCGAGCGAAACAAGACCATGTTGACCCACGAAATCGAACAAATCAGCCGTTGGGCTAGCCATTAGGAGACCATTGCTGTGATCCAACACTCACTCATGTCACTTGCAGCGGCGTCCGAACTGATCGGCAAAGGCGCCGTCTGCTGCGTAGCCGGCGACGAATCGGCTCTTAGGCGCCTGCCCCGTGGTTGCTGGATCGGTGGCACGATCCCCTACTTTATGACGCCACAAGGTGGCAAGTTCTCCCGAGACGAAGTGTTCGTCAGCACCTTGCCAGGCGACTCACGCACCGTCGCACCCAAGGTCTACACACTGCAGTCGCTGCACAACATCTGCCGGGAAGCACCCGAGCACGGGTTCACCATGCTGCTGATGCCTGCGTTCAGTGCAGTGCTCCAGTCGTTCGCCGAGGAGGCCGCCAATTACGAAGACATGTTCCTGCGGCCACTGTTCGGCTGGGTAGCCGGCATCCACTTCGCAGACCTGGGGCAGCAATGTCCTTTTGTGTTCGACGGGCTACGGGGCGAGGTGCTTGCCGATGCAGCAGTGGTGTTGCATGTGCCGTTGCCCCCATCCAAATCCTTGCATATCGACATCGTGAACCCGTTCATTCAGCGGGAGAGTCCTGTCATCGAGGTGCCGCAGCGCGGCTTCATCGTGGATGACTGCCTGATCGGTGGCCAGGCAGGCAACCTGCACGACCATCTCGTGAGCATCCAGCACGACATCCGCGTTCCTCTGCAGTCTGACCACTGTGGTGCGCTGGTGAACGTCAGTATCCGGCAGCTACTGCCCCAAACGAGGCAAGTCGAGTTTTTCACTCCGGTGTTCCCCGGATTCAGGTATCGGCCTGCGCAGCCTGTGGGTGACTATGTGGCTGCATTCGATAGCGCCTTGGCGAACCATGAGGTTCCCGGCGAGCTGGCCTTCGCCTGCAACTGCGCGCTCAACTACCTCTACGGAGAATTGGAAGGACGGATTCTTCCGATGCAGGGCCCCGCCACTTTTGGCGAGATTGCCTACCAGCTCCTCAACCAAACCCTGGTGCACGCATCCCTGGTCGACAACCAGTGAAAGGCCACTGCGGGAAGCGTAGCGCAAGTTCAAGTCGATGCTTCCACAGAGACCTGCATCTCGGCCAATCGACGGCGCCCCTCACAGCTCATCATTTGCAAGTGATACCGGCGGACAGGCCCCGCCCTCTCCTCGCGCAGCAAATTGACATCCACCGATTCGCCCACAGACACGTTGCCAAGAAACAGGCATTCCCGGCTCAACACCTTTGTATCGGTCTCCAGCATGCCCCAGTGCCACATAGCCCTGTCGGCTATTGCCGTGAAAGATGGGAAGTACAGCAACCCCGCACCATTGAAGTCAGACCGTGGGCACGGTATCGTCGTCCAAGTCAGCGCACCCGCCGCACGCGTTTCCGAAGCGAGCCGCCATTGGCGCAGATGGCCCAGCAGCGCAGCTGTATCGGGCTTCGGCTGGCTCACCGCTGCAGCAGGCACGTCGGCCCGGCGCACCGAATGGTTGTCGCCCGGGCGATGCCGGCTGACAAACACCGACAGCATGTCAAGCGCGGCCATGGCCCCATCGAAACCAGCCAACCAATGCCGACTCAAGGCGTGTGAACGCCCCAGCCACTGCAAGCGACTGTGCAGCCGCATGCCCTGCCCCTCAGCGACACGGCTTAGCGCCGCCTCTCGCAAGTGCAGCCAGCCGAACGCGGCGTACACCCGCCGCCCCTGCATGTCCACCCAGCGATCGGATGGCTGACCGAGTGCCTGTGCCAAGGAAAGCCAATGCTGCGAACCACATGTCTTCTGCAACCAGGTCTCCGAAAGTCCGCACGCGTTGAGCTCGGGCATGCCTGCGACCAGCTGCAGCGCGCGTTCGTCATGGCCTTTCGGCTTCTCAGTCGCTGCACCATGCGCCCGTGCGTGTACCGCATCGGGAAACTCCTCGCACAGGGTCGCCATCGGCGGAATCAGGCCAGCGATGTCTCGACCTGGCGATCCGCGTCCGCCAGGGTTTCGGCTTGATGAGCCTGATGGTGCGCGATGCGATCTGCGATGAATTGCGCATCGCGCGCCACGCCGGAAAAACGGCCAGAGCCCCAGGTATGCAGCCATGGCAGCCCCACAAAGTAGAGACCTGGCACCGAGGTGACTCCGCGCTCGTGCACCGGATGGCCACGCCCTGTAAACACCGGTGCATTGAGCCAACGGAAGTCAGGTGCGAAGCCAATACACCAGATCACCGAGGTAATACCGGCATCTGCCAGCGACAAGGTGGCGCGCTCCTCAGCCGGAACCCAAACAGGCTGGTAGATCTCGCCCTCAGGCGCTTCAATACCGTTCTCGGCAATATGCTTGTCAATGGCTGCATTGATGCCGTTGTAGGTTCGATCTGCCTGATCGAGTGCCGTACCGAGGTTGGTTGCAAACTGCAGCGTGTCGCCCTCCAAGCCTTCGAGCAAGCCGTAGAGCTCCATACCTTCCAGTGCGAACCGGCGCAAGTCGATATCACGTCCACCGTCACGGCCAGTGACGTAGTGATTGGTGTTGTCACGCACGCCTTCGCGCAACGGGTGCTGAGACACGGGCATCTCGTAGTAGCCCATGTCAGCCAGCCAGTCCACCACATCGCGCCCGCGATAGAAGCGCGCGCAGCGAGGGGCATCACCAACGGCAAGCACCACCTGACGGCCCGCCAAATGCAAGTCTTCGGCGATCTGGGCACCGCTTTGCCCAGAGCCGACCACCAGCACCTTGCCGGGCGGCAGCTGATCGGCGTTGCGGTAGTCGGCGGAGTGGATCTGCTGGATGCTGGCGGGCAGTCTTTCGGCCAAGCGCGGCACGATGGGCTGGTGATAGCCGCCCGAGGCCACCACCACCTGTTCAGCCAGACACTCACCTTCGCTGGTGCGGACAAGAAAGCCACCCGCCACTGGCTGCACTAGCTCCACCGCCACGCCTTCACGCAAATGGGCATTGACCTTGGCTTTGAAGCCCGCCAGGTAGTCGTTGATCTGGTCCTTCTTCATGAAACCATGCGGATCATCACCTTCGTAGGGATGGCCCGGCAACGCGCACTGCCAGTTGGGGGTGACCAGGCAAAAGTTGTCCCAGCGCTGGGTGCGCCAGGCGTGCATCGCTTCGTGCTTTTCAAGCACCACGTGGTCGATGTCCAGGGTCTGCAGACCATGACTGACCGACAGGCCAGCCTGGCCGCCGCCGACGATGACCACACTGTGACGAGGGATGGATGATGAGGTAGACATTGAAAGCTCCTTGAAAGTAGGAATGGATCAGGATTGGGCCGGTGCAAACGAAACGACTCGAATCGTGGCGTCTGCCTTGTTGGAAAAAACTGCTGCTCGGGCTTCGGTGTCGGCGAGCTGATCGCTAGCCCGTGAGCACTCGAAGCCGAACTTGGCGTGGACTCTCTGATTGGCGATGGCGGTGGCTTCGCGCACTCGGCGCAAGAAGTCGTCTAGCGGGTATTCGGTCCCCGGTGCGAGGAAGTCCTCGATCACGAGCGAGGGTGAATAGGCCACGCTTTGAGAAGCGTCTGGCCATTGAAGGGTGTAGTGCATAGCAGGCATCGGGAATCTCCGGTTCAGTGGGTCAGGATGGGGCGGGCTGCTTCGGTGCTCGACCGGTGTTCGGTCATCAGTTCGACATACCAGTCCTCGTGCAATGCCGCGCTGCGTTGCCAGCTGTGTTCCAGGCAGACGCGGGGCGTGGCCGCTAGGCGTGGCATGCGCACGGCATCCTGCAAACCGGCAGCGATGGATGCCATGTCTTCGGGGTTGCACCAGGCGACGCCCGGCGAGTCGTGGAAATGCTCAGTAAAGGGCGGCCGGCGAGAGACCAGCACCGGGGTGCCGCAAGCCAGCCCCTCCAGCGCGGCCAGGCCAAAGCCTTCCATCAGCGAGGGCATAGACACCACGGCGGCACGCCGCATCAGCGCAGGCATCAGCTCATCGGACACGGTGCCGGTGCGCAACACGGGCTGACCTGCACCTTCGCTCAGACCGGTCTCTGCCAGGGTGTCCAGCCAGGCGCGCTGGGCGGCGCTGTGGTCCAGCATGCTGGCACCACCGACCACCACCAGGCGCGCGTCGGCCCAGGCTGGATCTGTGCGGCGCAGATGAGCCACCGCCCGCAGCAAGCGCACGCTGTTCTTGCGTTGCTCGACGCCACCCACCAAAAGGCAAACGGGGCCGGTCTGCGGGGCCAGTCCTATTGCGGCCAGTCGCGCTGTGTCGCCCGAGTCGGCCTCGATGTGGTAGCGACGCAGGTTCACGCCGTTGTGCATGCGACGAGCCGGATACCCCAGCACATCGTGAAAGTGACGGGTCCACAGGTCGCTTACGCAGGCCACGCCGTCCGCCGCTCGCCAGGCACGTTCTTGCCACGCCATGAGGGTCGGGTTTTCGAAAACGTCCAGGTGGTGCACCGTGCGCGCCCAGGGCGGCACGGCCAGGCCATCACGCTGCAACAGGGCCAACGCATTCCCACTGAGGCTGTCCTGCGCATGCAGTACATCAAACCCGCCGGCGCCCAACAGAGGCGGCAGCCCTTGGACCAGGGTGTCAATGCGCTGGGACACCTGAGCCTGCAGCCCCCCTGTGAGCGTTGGCAGGCGCAGCACCTGCACCGGAAAATCCACCTCGCGGAACAGCTGCTCGCCCGGTTCTGCGGAGGCCATCACCGTCACCGAGTGCCCGCGCTCCATCAGCGCCTGAGCCAGCTCCAGCGTGTGAACCACACCGCCGCGGGCGCGCACAGAATGGGTCAGCAAGCCGATGCGCAGGCGCCGTTTCATGCGGCCTCCCGATGGGTGATGAAGGGGGTCTGCGCGTGGTCCCATAGCAAGGCTGTCGCTCCAGCGTGACCCACGGTCAGGCAACTGCCCTCCCCTACTGCCCCCACGTCGGCACATACGATGCCGCGCGACTCGAAACAAGCAGTCACCTCTCGGGCGTGCTCTGGGCGGACGCTCAGCACGTAACCAAAGCTCGGGAAAGCGCACAGCCAGCGCAGGAAACTTTCGCTATCCTCGCCCGGCCCGCCGATAGCATCGGGGCGAGGCAGGCGGTCCAGGTCGATTTCAGCTCCCACGCCGGAGCACTCCAGCAACATCAGTGCCGAGCCGAGCACGCCGGCCATGCTGATGTCCTTGCCGGCGTCGCACCAGCCAGCTTCCGCCATGGTGGGCAAAAGTTCCATGTCCCCGCGCAACCGCTCTGCCGGCGCCTCGGTGGAGGCATTCCAGAAAGGGTATGGCGCCTGCCACTGTCCGCGCAGGTCCACAGCCACCAGCAGCCGGTCGCCCGGAAGCGCCGCAAAGCTGCTGATCAGACGCTGCGCCTTTCCCAGCACCGCCACCGCCAGTTGACCGCTGTTGCTTTGCAAGTTGGTATGGCCACCCACCAGCGGAACCCCGTAGCGTTCGGCAGCAGCCCGCATACCCGCCAGCACCTCACAGGCATGGGGTTCCCCATGGGCCCAGAGAGCGTCGACCACCGCCATGGCGCGACCGCCCATGGCCGCTACATCGCTCAGATTCACCATCACGGCGCTGTAGCCGGCGAACCAGGGCATGGCCTCGACGAAGTCCTGCACTAGACCCTCGATGGCCAACAGCAGGTGGCCGGTTCCGCTGGGGTCGGGCAGCACGGCGCAGTCGTCGCCATTGGGCACGGTCGTGAAGCCTGAGGTCGGCGCCAACTGGCCCATCACCGCGGCAATGTCCCGCTTGTGCGTGAAGCCCCGGCTGGCGCGCACGCGCGCGACCAGGTCTTCCAGCACCGTCATGCTGTGCTCCCCTGGGTGAGCACAAAGCCGGCATATGGCGTGCGGCAAGGCGGGTAATGTTCCAGGTCAGCACGCATCAACGCGTGTACACGTCCGTGCAACACCATCTCGTCCAGCACCTGCCAATGCATGCGCTTGAACAGCGGTACGTTTTGCGCTTGCACATGGGCCAGAAACTCGCTACATCCTTGCGCGTGGGCGCTGCACACCGCCAGGCGGATCAGGCTGCTGCCCAGCTTGCCGTGCTGGCGCCAGTCGCGCCGCACCGCCAGGCGCGAGCCCCACCACGTGCCTGGAAGCGCTTCATGGATGCGCACCGTGCCCAGCACCTCGTCGGGCTCGCCAGCCAGGCAGGACAACGCCACCAGAGAGCGCACCGAGGGCGCGTCCCGGTCGATGTCGTCTTGATCGTCCCCGTCAAACAAACCCTGTTCGACGCAGAACACCTGGCGACGCAGCGCGTGGGCCTGCCGATTCATCCAAGGCACGCTGGCCCACTGGACGCGGAAAGCTTGTGGGCGATAGGTGCTGCTGAGATCGCACCACGAAGCCTGCGCGAGCTGCTGCTCCATCAAAGTCTGCGTTAATGTATGCATGTGCTCCATCCCCTAATTCAACCGGCCAGCGGCGTTTCGTAGCGCGACAGCGTCGAACAGGCGGCGCAGCGGCCGCAACCGGCCTTGATATCGCCAGCCCGCAAGCCAGCGGAAGCCACCATTTCGCCCAGCGGACCCAGCACGTTGCGCATGAAATCGGCCGAAGGCGCCGGCCTGTCTTCCAGCGGCGTTCCGCTGATGGGCACGAAGGGCACGACGAAGGGGTAGACGCCCAGGTCCAACAGGCGCTGGCTGGTGGCCAGCAATGTCTCGGCGCTGTCGCCCAGGCCGGCGAGCAGATAGGTGCTGACCTGGCCACGCCCGAACACGTCCACCGCTGCGGCGAACGCATCCCAGTAGCGGGCCATCGGTACCTCGGCCTTGCCAGGCAGGATCTGCTGACGCAGGTCCTCGCCCACCACCTCCAGGTGCATGCCCAGCGTGTCCACGCCTGCGTCTTTAAGGCGCTGGAACCAAGCGTCAGTGTCAGGCGGTTCGCACTGTGCCTGCAGCGGCAGATCCACCGCCGCACGGATGGCTTCAGCGCTCTCGCACAGGATCTGCGCACCTCGGTCAGGGGTGGGCGGTGTACCGGTGGTCATGACCATGTGCTTCACGCCATCCAGCTCCACGGCGGCCTTGGCCACCTCGGCCAGCTGGGCCGGTGTCTTGCGGGCGATGGTGCGCCCCGCTGCGAGCGACTGGCCGATTGCGCAGAACTTGCAGGCCTTGCGCCGGCTTTCGTAGCGGATGCAGGTCTGCAGCACGGTGGTGGCCAGAACATCGGCGCCGTGCAGGGTGGCGATCTGCTGGTAGGGAATGCCGTCGGCGGTGCTCAGCCCGTAGAAACGTGGCTGGGTCGGGAAACGGATGCTCGCGATGGGGATGCTGCCCCGGCGCAGCACACTCAATCCGTCAGCACCCGGAGCATCAGCCACGAAGGGCGAACTGAACGCCGTGGCCGTGTGCACCGGCACCATCAGCGTGACGCCGTCCACCGTCACGGCCTTGTGGTCCGAAGGACCAGCCCCGCCCCGGCGGCTGGCAGCCCCCGCCGACGGATCCACCAGGCGCAGACCCTGGGATTGCAGCTCGGTCATCAGCTGCCGGCTGTCCGGTGCATCCGCTAGGCGCGGCGGCGTGTCGAAGGCGATCGCGGTCATGGTCATCTCCGTTCAAAGGGGGTTGAGGGCGTCGTTGGCCGGGCCGGCGGGCGGCTCGACGGTGAAGCTGGGTTCCGCGTCGGCAGCGGGCCAGGGCCGGGTCGTGCGGTTGGGCTCGCGGCGGACTGCCAGGCTCAGCAGCTCGGGGCGTGCGTAGTGACCCACCGAATCCATCATGCGTTTGCGTTTCTGGATCAGGGCCATGTCCAGATCCGCGATTACCAGGCCCTCGCCTTCGGTCAGCGGTTCGGCCAGGTACTTGCCTTCGGGCGAAACAATGGCGGTGTGGCAACCACCGCGCAGCGCGCCCTGCAGCTTCTCGTCCGGCGTGACCGAGCGGATCTGTGCGTCAGTCAGCCAACCGGTGGCATTGACGACGAAGCAGCCCGACTCCAGTGCGTGGTGGCGGATGGTCACGCCCATTTGCTCGGCAAAGATCGGGCCGACCAGCGAGCCAGGGAACTGCGCGCAGTGGATTTCTTCGTGCTCGGCCATCAGCGCATAGCGCGCCAGCGGGTTGTAGTGCTCCCAGCAGGCCAGCGCGCCGACACGGCCGACGCGGGTGTCAACCGCCACGAGCCCCGAACCATCACCCTGCCCCCACACCATGCGCTCATGATAGGTGGGCGTGATCTTGCGGCGTTTGAGCAGCAGGCGGCCGTCGGCGTCGAAAACGATCTGCGTGTTGTAGAGGCTGCCGTGGTCGCGCTCGTTGACGCCGAGCACCACCACCATGCCGGCCTCGCGCGCCGCGGCCGCCACAGCGTCGGTCATGGGACCGGGCACCGTGGGCGCGCGCTCCATCAAGAGCAGGTGCGCGGGGCCTTGCAACACGGGCGGCTGAATGAAGGAAAAATAAGGGTAGTAGGGAACGAAAGTCTCGGGAAAGACGATCAACTCCACGCCCTGCTTCGCGGCATCGCGGATCGTGTCCAGCACGCGCGCCAGGGTGCCATCGGCGCTCTCCAGGTCAGGGGCGATCTGGGCGGCAGCGGCCCGTACGGTTCTCTTCATGTCAGCCATCGTGTGCTCCCGGGGATCAAAGCGTCCAGGTGTCAAGGATGAGTGCGCCGTCTTTGCGGTGCAGCAGCACGATATCGAGCACGTCCAGCGGATTGATCGGGCGGATGCCTTCGATCAGCGCGCCTTCGCCATGCCCATAAAGCGCCTGAAGTGCGAAGCGGCAGGCATACACCTTGCCACCTTCTGCGATGAACTTGGCGATTTGTTCATTGAAGTTCTGG
This sequence comes from Comamonadaceae bacterium, assembly GCA_027483085.1. GTDB lineage: Bacteria > Pseudomonadota > Gammaproteobacteria > Burkholderiales > Burkholderiaceae_C > Allorhodoferax. The sequence goes on from JAIXVK010000140.1 coordinate 10,785, forward strand.
TGACCCGGGAAAGCCGAGTCGCCGAGCTTAGGAAACCCGCGCTTGACACCCAGCGTCACGCCCGGACCGTACAGCAGGATGGAGGTTTCGAAGCCCTTGCGCTGCAGCCGGGTCGCCTGTAGCAGGTTGACAAAACCGATCGAGCCTTCGAAAGCCACAGTGTGAAAGGTCACAAGAGCTTTTTCGCCAGGTGCGGCCTTCACGTCCTCGAAGACTTTCTCTTCGTAGTCGACCAGGAAATCGCCCTTTTGGGCTGCGGGATGTGTAACTTGAGGCATGGTGTTCCTTTTGCAGAGGGTTAAACATCGGGCTCTGTAGAAGCCCGGTCAGGTCCAGCACGCGCTGGCTCCGGTTGATGTATTGCGAAGGGCGTGCCAGGCTTGCACCGCTGCCACCGACCAATACCCAATCAAAGAGGCGTAGTGATAACGCAGACGTTCAGACACGCTGACGACACCACTCACCCATGCACCAAAAAAAGGTGAGACCCATGCAATCAATGCACCCAATCAATTGACGGGACGCACCGTTTTGGCTCGAGAAACTCGACTCCCGGCCATGCAATCTTCGACTGATAGATGCAAACTCGGGGGGTGTTTGAGATTCCTTTTCAGCCGTTGGAAATCCGCATGCCATTTACCCATTGGACAACCAGGCTCAGGAGCAGTGCGCTACCGGCCTATCAGCTAATTCCCGATCTCATCGCTGAAGATTTGCAGTCAGGTCGGCTAGCCCCTAGAGATCGCCTGCCGCCGCTGCGCGATCTGGCATTGCAATTGGGGCTCAACTACACAACGGTAGTCCGGGGATTCGCCGAGGCAAGGGAGCGGGGACTGATCGTTTCCAGGCCGGGCCTGGGCTCCTATGTGCGCGGCTCATTTATCGGATTGCCTCTACGCGCCGGCACTGGAGCCGAGATGACCATGAACATGCCGCCTGAGCTGCCGGAGCATCCTGCGATGCTTCGGGCCCAAGAAAGTGCAACCCGCTCGATTGCGCGAGCCAACGTGCAAGATCTGATGCGCTACCAAGACTTTGGTGGGACCACCCGGGACCGGGCCCTTGCGGCTCAGTGGATCTCACAGTGGGTACCTGAAGCTGCACCCGATCGTCTTCTGGTGGCACCGGGCATCCACAGTGCACTGCACGCTCTGACCAGCCTGCTAGTGAATGCCGGACAGTCACTCTGTGTAGAGCCGCTGGTCTACCCCGGCATCAAGGCCATCGCTACCCAGCTGGGCACCCGTTTGCACCCCCTTGCGATGGACGAACAAGGCTTAATCCCCGATAGTTTCGAGGCCGCATGCAAAAGCACCCCTGTAGGCGCCCTCTACCTGTGCCCCAACCTACACAACCCGACGACGGCTTCGCTACCGATCCGACGCCGCGAACAACTCGCCGACATTGCGTTAAGGCATAGCGTTCCCATCATTGAAGACGATGCTTACGGCATGCTGCCTACCGCGGCTCCGCCGCCTCTCATAGAGTTCGCACCGGAGTTAACTTACTACATCACGGGACTGTCAAAATGGTTTGGCGCTGGGGTCAGGACCGCTCACGTCTTGGCGCCGACAGTGGCTACGCATCAACGCTTGGCGGGAGCTCTGCGGGCAACTACCGTGATGGCTTCACCATTCATCAACCACGTAGTCTCGGACTGGTTTGAACACGGTAACTCAGACGAAGTGTTGGCGGCCATTCGGGAAGAATGTCAATGGCGCAGTGAGATCATTCGCACCTATTTGGCCAATTACGAGGTGCGGGTTCATCCATGCGGATTTCATGCTTGGCTCCCCTTGCAAACGCAAACCACCCGGCACTCCAGTGCGTCCGAAATCGCCAGTCGATTACGCAGTCTTGGCGTCGCTGCGGTAGCGGGAAGTGCTTTCTCCACCGACAGAGATCCGCCAGAGGGGCTGCGCCTCTGCCTTGGAGGCAGCCTTACGAGGGATGATTGCAGCAGGGCGTTACTCGCAGTGAGGGAGGCGCTGGAAAGCTTCGATGAAGACGTGGGCTAATTGAAGAGGCTCTTCAGTCTTGATATGGTGTACTCGGGCAAACGGCCACACCTACAAAGCGCACCGGTTTGAAAGGCTGAGCGCCATGCCATAGAGGGGAAAGCGCGTATTCAACTTTCACGACGCATGTCGTCCAGCACAGCCTGCTGCTCCCGCATGTCAGCGAACACCTCTGCAACCGTTTTTACCCGCTGTGCGGCACCATTTTGGATATCTGAGAACACTTCCTGGACTGCTGAGCTGTGAGTGATTCCGCGTTCACTGACTTGCTTCATCTGCTCCACTTGAGCCTGTGCACCGGCACATGCGGAAGACAGTGCCTCCGCCAGCTTACCGATTTCCATGGCGGCACTGTCGGCTCGCCCCGCAAGCAGCTTCACTTCGCCTGCAACAACTCCAAAGCCTTTACCCAACGGGCCGGCGCGGGCCGCCTCAATCGCGGCATTGATCGCCAGAAGGTTTGTCTGACGAGCGATTTCTTTCACGGTTTCCACCAAAGCACCGATGCGCGCGGCGCGCTGCTGTAGGTCATCAAAAGCTTGTGAAGAAACGCCTAAGTGTCGGTCCATTTCAGCAACAGCCGCTTTGAGCTCAAGCATGGTGCTGGCTCCTTGCGCAACGCGGCCGCCCGAACGACGAGCCAGCTCGGTGGCTGCTTCCATTTTGGCGACACAGGCTGAGACTAGCTGATCCAGCCGCACTGTATGCGCAGTTAAATGGTTTCCGTCAGCCACCATCGGGAGCGATGGGCTGGGCTCGGACGCTGTTTCCGGGTGGATTGTCTCTGGGGTGGGCGGCGCTTCAGACTTTTCGCGCCACCCTACCCAAGACAGTACGCATAACGCCAATGCAATGACGTGAACCCAGCGGGGCAACGGCCCCACCAGCAACGCCCATAGAGACAGCGCAACAAGCAGTGTGAGGGCACTGTTATGCCGAAAGCGAGGGCCCATCAACGACTGCCACATGCGCTGGCTCCTGGTTTACTTCGCGTTAATGAGGGCGAGGTTGTCCAAACCAGCCTTGAATACACCCTGCACCAGCTGCGAGGTAGCCTCGTCGTCCTGGCCGGCCTTGGGCGACTCTTCCGGCCGCTGGAACTGGCCCGACCACTTGATTACCGAGCCGCCGCCGGCTGCCGGCACCACCCACATCTCGCCTACATAGTTGGAGAGGGGCAGGTTGGTTTTGAGGATTCGGTATTTGAACCGACGCTTGCTTTCATCATAGGAGAGCAGTTCGCTGATAACGAAGGCGCCGCCCTTGATTTGAAACTCACGCACAGCCAATGGCTTACCGTTCTGGCCGACCAACAGCACGGTGTTCTCGGTGGCGGGGTGCCACTTGTGGATACTGTCAAAGTTTTTGAAGCTATCCCACGCTTTTTGCGGTGACGCTTTCACTGCAATTTCGGAGTGGTATTTCAACACCGTGCGCTCGGCATGCGCCGCTGCAGCTGAGAACAACAAAGCGAGGGCCACGCAAGCGCCGCCTGTCAGCCGATTAACAATGGAGAAGATATTGGTTTTCATGTGATTTCCGTAGTGAAATTTCACTGGGTTGAAAGGGTGACTACTTTTAAAAGGAGCTTGTTTGCTTAAAACGGATAGGCGATGGGTGTTTCCATCACACTGACCCACTGGGTCTGTGTGAATTCGTCCAAATTGGCCGGGCCGCCGAAGCGCCCGCCGTTGCTGGATGCACCCATACCACCAAAGGGCACGTGAAACTCGTTGTTCACGGTTTGGTCGTTGACGTGAACCATGCCGCTCTTGATGCGCTGGGCCAGCGAAACACCGCGAGGAATGTTGCGTGTGTGCACCGCGGCGGTCAGGCCATAGGGTGAACTATTTACCAATGCCACTGCTTCCTCATCTGTGTCGAACACCGTGATCGGCGCTACCGGACCAAAGATCTCGTCGGTAAAAGCGCTCATCGTCGGACTTACGCCGGTAAGCACGGTAGGCCAGAAAAAGCGACCTTCGCGACGGCCGCCTGCCGCCACTTGGGCACCGCTGCGAACGGCGTCTTCCACCACCTTCTGCACGCGCTCGGCTTGGCGATCATTGATCAAGGGGCCAAGGTGTGCCGGACCGGCATGGGGATCTCCCACGTGCAGCGCTTGCGCACGGGCGGACAATAATTGCGCGTAACGCTCAGCCACGCTGCGATGCACCAAGTGCCGACCGGCCTGCATGCAAATCTGACCTTGGTGCAGGAAAGAGCCCCATGCGCCGCTGGAACTGGCTGCGTCAAGATCGGCGTCTTCAAGCACCACGAGGGCATTGTTGCCTCCTAGCTCAAGGATGCATTTTTTAAGCATTTGGCCGCAGGTAGAACCGATGCTGCGACCCACTGCGGTTGAGCCCGTGAACGAAATCATGTTCACCATTGGATGCCTCACCAGCGCATCACCGGTAGTGGGGCCACCCGGCAGCACGTGCAGCACGCCTTCGGGCAAGCCAGCGTCCGCAAATAACTGCGCGATCAGCGCGCCACCTATCACCGGCGTCTGAACGTCAGGTTTGAGGATTACCGCATTACCCAATGCCAGCGCAGGTGCGACCGACCGCATCGACAGCAAGAGGGGGAAGTTCCAGGGTGCGATCACACCCACGGTACCAATGGGCACCCGGCGCCAATAGTTGGTGCGGCCAGGCATGGCAGAAGGGAAGATTTGACCTACCGGCTGCATGGGCAGCGCGGCACACATCGAAAGCTGTTCGCGCGTAGCCTGAAGCTCCCAACCGGCCTTCGGGCCGATGGAGCCAGCCTCCCGCACGTTCCAGTGCTGGAACGTGTCGGCGCGATCTGCCAGCAGCTGTTCGGCGCGACGTAACACTGCCGCGCGCTGGTCGAAAGGTGTGGCAGCCCAGGCCTGTTGTGCACGAGCGGCGGTCCGTGCGGCGCGGTCTACGTCGTCGGCATCAGCCAAGCCGACGGTGGTTAGCACTTCGCCGGTAGCTGGCTCTTTCACATCGACCGTGCCACCGTGAGCAAGTTGCCATCCGTCACTGTAGATGCGGCTTTTCCATGGGGCAGCGATGTCCACGTTATCTCTTGCGTTCATATGTTTGTCTCCTGTTGACCCCGGCAACGTGCAGCGGGTCTCGGATCAATTGCAAGCGGTGTGCCATTGACTGCGGGCAGCGTTGCAGTGCTCTGTCTCCCTCTGTGGCGCGCACCAAACGGTGTGCGAGAGATCTCTTCTGATAGTCTCAAAAAGAGACAGGCGGTAGCGTAATGAGACTGCGAGAATTCTGCCAACATCAGGCCGAGGCAGAGTTACATCGTCAACTAGCGTGAAGAAGCGAAATAGCTTGGATGGTCAGCAACGGTACGCAAGTCACACGTCCCCGAGGGTGACGGAAATAAGAGGGATTTACCCGATTGACACCGCTTGGCTTCGGATGTCTCATGTCGATCGCATTACACCTGCCCGTCACAAATCATGAGCGTGTCTCCGCATCTATCCCACCCCCACTACCAGCCCCAGTCCATATGGAGTGCCCGAAAAGCCTTCTTCGAGCAGGGCGTCGCACCGGTGGGCTTGGTCAATGATGCTGTTGTGCGTTCATGGCGCCGCTGTAGTGACAGCGGCCACGCAGTGAGCGAAACGGTGGCTTTCGAGCCCGTCGAGCGAGCACACATATCACGCCTACTACAGAGCCATCAGGAACTCCTTGAGGCTGCACAGCCTGAACTCGCGGACTTGGCTGCTTCGGTTGGTGATGCTGGTTACGCAGTGCTGCTAACAGACCGGAAAGGCAGCGTGCTCGCGGTAGATGGAGCCATCGCACAGCGCAGCGCACCACTTCGACTCGCTTTCCGGCCGGGGGTAGACCTTTCGGAAGCGGCAATCGGCACTACCGCGATGTCCGTGGCGGTTCAGGAATTGCAGCCGGTTCGTGTGCTCGGAGCCGAACATTTTTTCACCGACACACAAATCTTCCATTGCAGCGCGGCACCGGTTTTTGATGCGCATGGAAATGTCATTGCAGCTGTCGACGTCAGTCGCGATATGCCCGGCATGGTCGATAGCACACTATGGCTTGCGGCGCGCTGTGCTCAACGCATCGAACGCAGGCTGTTCCGTACCTTGCGTGCGAGCGTGCATGTCGAAATCGACGCCGGCAGCGGTTTCGGCAGCGGAGCGGCCGGAAGCGGCGCATGGCTGGCTTTCGGGGACTCGGGGGAACTGATGGCCGCGAACCGTGCTGCACGCAGTCTGATCGGTTTGCCTGCAGGTGGACTGGAGCTGCACTTCGATCAGCTATTCGTGGAACGCTTCGGACCCTGGATGTCGACGCTGCGTCGCAGCGATTCGGGAGCATCAATGCGCCTTCAGGACGGCGTCCGGCTGCTCGCCATGCCGCTGGACGCGCGTGGCACGGCACGGACAGGCATGTTGCCCGCACGTTCCGTCCCCGCGACAAAACCGTCATTGCAGGCGGCGCCTTCATCGGCGCCTGAGTTCGGCGATGCCCGTCTTACGCGCGAATTCGACCGGGCACTGCGTGCGGTCGCCGCTGGCTTGTCGCTCCTAGTCACTGGCGAAACCGGCACGGGCAAGGAGGTTACCGCGCGCGCACTGCATGCATCCGGGGCGCGTGCAAGTGGTCCGTTTGTAGCCTTGAACTGCGCAGCCTTACCTGGTGAGCTATTGACAAGCGAACTGTTTGGGTACGTTGAGGGAGCATTCACTGGAGCACGGCGCGGTGGTGCCCCGGGAAAGATTGAGGCGGCGCACGGTGGCACACTTTTCCTCGACGAAATTGGTGATATGCCTCTGTCACTCCAGGTGTCCTTGTTGCGCGTTCTCGATGGTAAGGAAGTCGTACGATTGGGCTGTCATACCCCGCGCCCGGTAGATGTGAGCCTCGTCTGCGCAACCCACCGAGACCTCACTGCGCTAGTGCAACAAGGCCTCTTTCGCGAAGATTTGATGTATCGCCTGTGCGGCCACACGTTGCACCTACTGCCACTACGTGAGCGACGCGATTTCGACACGATACTCAATGCGTTGCTCAAGCGGTTCGGTGGTGATGAGGAGCTCATCAGTGCGGAATTGCGTGCGAGCTTAAAAGCACTCCCATGGCGCGGCAACCTTCGCCAGCTGGCCAATGCTGTCCAGCGCGCTGTGGCACTCGCGGACCTCGGCACTCCTTTCACGCTCGATGATTTCGGTGCCCTTGAAACTAAGACTTCGTCTGATGTGATCAAGCCTGACACGGGTCTGATGCACGCCGTTGCCGTCCAAGCCATCGACTCTGCGCTGCAACGCTGCGGCGGAAACGTGACCCAAGCGGCGCGATTACTGGGCATGGGCCGCGCCACCCTTTACCGCAAGCTTAAACAGCGCTGAATAGGTATGTGAAATGGGACGGGTACTTATTTTTCAAGCCTGCTCAGGGCGAAGTCACAGGAATTTGCTCCATCGAGCACCTTCCGCGTAAAGGTTACTCCGAGCACTCATTTTGACAAGTGATTCTCAAACAGGCGTGCTGAATGAGACCCGGGGACCCAATCAACAGCCTTAGAGTGACGAAGATCATCCACCAACAATGGTGCTTAAGCGAGTACCTGAATACCAGACAGGTACAACTTAGATTTGGTGAGCCATTGCAGCGGCCAGCCATTTTGGCCGGCCGAATGAATCACACACGCTCCAACACAACGGCAATGCCCTGCCCGACGCCAATACACATCGTGCAGAGCGCGTAGCGACCACCAGAGGCGTGCAGCTGATTCACTGCGGTGGTGGCGAGGCGTGCTCCACTTGCACCAAGAGGATGGCCCAGAGCAATGGCGCCACCCCAAGCATTCACTCGGGGATCGTCATCTCGCAAACCCAGCATCCTCATGACGGCAAGACCTTGCGCAGCAAAGGCCTCATTGAGCTCAATAACATCCATTTGATCCATGGTCAGGCCCGTTAGCGCGAGCACCCTCCGGGTTGCAGGTGCGGGCCCCATGCCCATCACGCGCGGTGCGACACCGGCAGTTGCCATACCTACAATTCGGGCACGCGGAGTGAACCCGTTGGCCTTTGCGGCAGCATCACTGGCCAATAGCAAGGCGCACGCGCCATCGTTGACGCCACTGGCGTTTCCAGCGGTAACAGAGCCCTGAGGGCGGACAACTGGCTTGAGCCTTGCAAGCGCCTCAAGGGTAGTTTCGCGGGGATGCTCGTCAGTATCGACCACCAACGGTTCCCCCTTCTTTTGGGCGACGGTAACCGGAGTGATCTCTGCAGACAAGTAACCCGCTCGCTGTGCTGCAATAGCCTTACGTTGGCTCGCAAGGGCCATCACATCCTGGTCAGCGCGGCTGATGCCGTAGTCAAGGGCCACGTTTTCCGCAGTTTCGGGCATCGCATCCACACCGTACTGTTGTTTCATCAATTCATTGACGAACCGCCATCCGATTGTGGTGTCGTAAATCGCATTACCCCTGCTAAAAGCTGCTTCTGCCTTTGGCATGACGAAGGGCGCCCTGCTCATGCTCTCCACGCCACCAGCAATCATGAGTTCAGCCTCGCCAGACTTGATTGCACGTGCGGCGGTTCCTAATGCATCGAGACCAGAACCACAAAGCCGATTCACCGTAGAGCCCGGAACTTCAATCGGTAAGCCCGCGAGCAAACTGGACATGCGAGCCACATTGCGGTTGTCCTCACCGGCTTGGTTGGCGCATCCGTAGATGACATCGCTGATGGAGCTCCAATCCACATTCGGATTTCTAGCCATCAGTGCTTTTAACGGAACTGCGCCAAGGTCATCAGCCCGTACGCTACTGAGGGAGCCGCCGTAGCGACCAAAGGGCGTGCGAATGGCATCGCAGATAAAGGCTTGTTGCATAAGTGCTTTCTACTAAATACGGGAATCAAATACCGACGGGCAGTCCTAAGATCTGTTCGAGCTCCGAATGTGCGAGGCCGTCCACCTTGTCGACCAACTTCAGTCCCTCAGGTGTGCAGTCCAAGGTCGCCAGATCTGCATAAATGCGCTTGACACAGGCAATACCCGTGAGTGGATAGGTACATGTCGGCACAACTTTGCTTTGTCCTGACTTCGTCAGCAAATCCATCATGACCCAGGTTTGTTTGGCGCCAATTGCAAGGTCCATGGCACCTCCCACCGCAGGGATAGCACCTTCTTCACCCGTGCTCCAGTTGGCTAGGTCTCCCGTTGAAGACACCTGAAAAGCACCAAGCACACAGATGTCCAAGTGTCCTCCACGCATCATGGCGAAACTGTCAGCATGGTGGAAATAAGCACCTCCCTTGAGCAGGGTCACGGGTTGCTTCCCGGCATTGATCAGGTCGTAGTCCTCTTCCCCTGCCTTGGGCGCGGGTCCCATACCCAGTATTCCGTTTTCACTGTGGAGAATGACTTCCATGTCTTTCGGAATATGGTTTGCAACCAGCGTGGGCATCCCGATACCAAGATTGACTGTCGCCCCATCAAAAATGTCTCGTGCCACGCGCGCGGCCAACTCGTCTTTGCTGCGTTTTTTGTAGTTCATGGTCATGCTGCCTTTTTGAAGCCGCCGGCCTGAGTTGCCACACGGTCTATTCTTACGATGCTCTGCACAAAGATTCCAGGCGTAATGATGGACTCGGGGTCTAGGCTGCCCAAGTCCACGATTTCATGGACAGTTGCAATCGTTTTGCGCGCGGCCATGGCCATCACCGGGCCAAAATTACGAGCGGCTTTTCGATAAGTCAGATTGCCCCAACGGTCTCCCGTCTCGGCCTTGATCAATGCAAAATCCGCATGAATAGGCATCTCCAGCACGTAGTGCTTGCCGTCGATTTCCCGGGTTTCGCGTGCTGTTCCATCCGGGTTTTTCGCCAGATCTGTGCCATACCCAGTTGGAGAAAAGAAAGCGCCTATTCCTGCACCAGCAGCGCGAATTCGCTCCGCCAAGTTACCTTGGGGCACTAACTCCAACTCTAGTTTTTTGCTTCGGTACAGGGCATCAAACACGTGACTGTCTGCCTGACGGGGAAAGCTGCAGATGATTTTTCGAACCCTGCCGGCGCTGAGCAAAGCAGCCAGACCAGTATCGCCATTGCCTGCGTTGTTGTTGACCAAGGTCAGGTTCTTTGCGCCCTGCTCTATCAGCCCATCAATCAACTCTATGGGAATACCGGCTGTGCCAAAGCCGCCAATCATCACCGTTGAGCCGTCTTTCACATCAATCAATGCGTCCGCAACTGACAACGCAATCTTGTTAATCATGGAAATACCTCTGGAAGGACAAAAAAGCGAATTCAACTGTTCGTAGTATGAACAATTGTTCGCGATTAGAATTCTAAAAGGGTTTTTACAATGTGGCAACACCGACTCGCAAAGCGCTAATGACCAAATCACCCACTGATGACGCCTCCCTCCCACAAGAACCCGGAGACAACTACGTGCAATCTTTTGCCCGTGGACTTGAGGTGATCCGTTCATTCAGCGCTGAGTCCCCGCGACAAACGCTTACTGAAGTCGCTGAGCGAACCGGGTTGACGCGCGCCGGTGCCAGGCGCCGCTTCTCTACTTTGCACACGTTGGGTTATGTGAGGCACGATGGACGCTTGTTTCAGCTCTCACCGCGGATCCTTGATCTCGGCTTTGCCTATCTCTCCTCGCTGCCTTTTTGGAACCTCGCTGAACCTGCCATGGAAAAGCTGGTGGCAGATGTGAAAGAGTCCTGCTGCGCTGCGGTTCTCGATGGCACGGACATCGTGTATGTACTCCGAGTGCCAACACAGAAAATCATGAGCATCAACTTGGGTGTTGGATCGAGGCTTCCTGCTTATTGCACATCCATGGGTCGGATGCTGCTTGCCGGACTACCTGAAGATGAGTTACGGACGAGATTAATCCAGTCAAAACCGATGGCGCGCACCCCGAAAACCAAGGTGAGTGTTGAGGATCTCATGGACTGCATTGCGCAGATTCGGCAGCAAGGCTGGTCGCAGGTCGACCAAGAGCTGGAAGAAGGCTTGATTTCAATGGCCGCTCCCATCCGCGATCGCAACGGGACCATATTGGCCGCCTTGAACATCAGCGGGCAAGTCAACCGAACTAGTGCCTCTGTAATGCAGGAGACGATGCTCGAACCTCTCTTGGCGGCAGCGTCTAGTGTTTCAAAGATGTTAGGCCGACAGCATTTTTAATTGCCTTGGAGTTCAATGCGAGACAAGGCAACAAATCATCCGTGGAGTCTGCACTTTAATCAGACTGTTTCTTTTTTGAGCTCGATCTCGGTCGAGGTTTCTCATCAACACGAGCAACCAAAGCCTCTTTGCTGAGCGATGAGGGGAAGGCATTAGTCTCCATGTCAAGCCATGGAGGATTCTGGGCATACATTTCAACGATCAGCTCTTTGATTGCGGCGATATACCAAGAATCGTCGTTCAATCGATGACTCAAGATGATGGGGGAAGTAGCCCGTTCATCCTCAATGACTCTGTATACCAAATCTGTCCTTGCTCGAGCCGCAGCGGGGACGATGCAGACTCCCATTTCTGATGCGACCAAGCCAAGTGCTGCTTGCAACTCTCGAACCTCGTGTACTTCACTGAGTTGAATATCCTGGTCATGGATGAGACTCAACACATGGTCCGCATAGCTGGGACGCGGTTCTTTCGGAAACACGATGAGACGTTGACCCGCCAACTCCTTGAGCAAGATCCGCGCGTTGGTGCTTGCCAGCGGTGAACTTGGAGGCAATGCCACTACCAGTCGCTCCTCTCGCAACACCACTCTGGAGACAGAGGCGTCTCGTGTCCGGATACGTCCGAAGCCAATATCAATTCGTCCGGATTTCAGTTCCGAAATTTGATGCACTGAACTCAGGTCTACGAGGTTCACGTCAGTGTCGGGATATCGCTTGCGAAACATACGGATCAACATGGGAAGCCCGCCGTACAGTGTCGAAGCAACGTACGCAATAGAGACGGATTGCCGCTGATTCCGCCCTACTTGTCGGGCCCCGGTTTTCATTTGCTCAACCCTGTGCAGCACCTGTAACGACTGCTCATAGAACGCCCGCCCCGCCTCGGTCAATCGCAAGGGCCGACTGTCGCGCTGTATCAAGAGCACACCAAGCTCTTCCTCCAATAGCTGTATCTGGCGGCTAAGGGGCGGCTGCGCAATGTGCATTTGCTCAGCTGCGCGAGTGAAGTTTTTAGTCGTAGCTACAGCCACGAAATAGCGTAATTGACGTAAGTCCATTAGGGTAAACCATACCAATCAAGGATGGGCGATCTGTAAGTCATTGATATTTAAAACAAAACATCATAACTATATGAAATAGGTATGGAGCAAGACTAATTCGGTGTTGGATTGAAAACGCGTAGCGCATTTCAATACCACCCATGCAACACACACCACTACCTCTTTCACACGCAACGTTGGGAATGGCAGGCGGAACCATCACGATTGAATCGGTGGAGACCCTGTTGGTTGACTTGCCAACCATTCGCCCCCACAAATTGTCGATGGCCACCATGAATGGCCAAACCCTCATGCTTGTCCGCGTTCGGTGCAGCGATGGAACTACAGGCATTGGAGAGGGAACAACTATCGGCGGACTGGCCTATGGCAGTGAATCCCCCGAAGGTATGAAGCTGGCAATAGATACCTACTTCACTCCACAGATGGTGGGCAAGGATGCCAACCGTGTGTCTGCATTGATGGCACAACTCAACAGCACTATCCGTGAAAACCGATTTGCCAAATGTGCCGTTGAAACCGCACTGTTTGACGCTTTGGGCCACCGGGTCGGATTGCCAGTTTCAGAACTTTTGGGTGGACGACAGCACGACCGTTTACCGGTTGCATGGACCTTGGCATCAGGTGATACCGAGCGAGACATCAATGAAGCCCAACAAATGTTGGAATTGCGACGGCATTGCATATTCAAGCTGAAGATCGGTCGCAAGTCAGTCCGTGAGGACGTCGCGCATGTTGCAGCCATCAAGAAGGCTTTGGGTGACTCAGCCTCAGTCCGGGTGGATGTGAACATGGCGTGGACCGAGCTGCAAGCGCATTACGGATTAGCAGGTCTGGTGGATGCCGGCTGCGAATTGGTAGAACAACCGGTCGCCCATATCGAAGCGATGGCGCGACTCACAGGTAAGTACCCGATCGCCATCATGGCGGACGAATCACTGGTCGGACCCGCCTCAGCATTCAGCATTGCAAAGCTCGCAGGTGCAGATGTTTTCGCAATCAAAACCGAACAATCCGGCGGACTTCAAGCGGCACAGCAAGTTGCAGGTATTGCAGAGGCCGCAAACATCGCTCTTTATGGCGGAACGATGTTGGAAGGCGCTGTCGGCTCGATTGCCTCAGCCCATGTCTTTTCGACATTCCGCGAACTGCGATGGGGCACTGAATTGTTCGGCCCCCTGCTCCTCACAGAAGAAATTCTGACCAAGCCCCTGGAGTACCGGGACTTCCACCTTGAGGTTCCATCCAGTCCAGGTCTAGGTATCAGCTTGGACGAAGAGCGATTGGAGTTCTTCCGTCGTGACAAGGTCCGAAAGCTCAACACCCCAAAGGTGTCCACCCACTGATTTTCCCAAGGGGTGACAGGTAAATCCAAGACCCCAATTTTCCCAAGTAGCAATCCATCCATACAAGGAGACAACCATGACCGTAGCAATCTTTAATACATCTGAAGTCCAAGACTTCCTGAAACTGGCAAGTGGAATGACGCAAAAAGGCGGCAATCCCCGAACCAAGACGATCGTTCACAGGATCCTTTCGGACTTATTCAAGGCGATCGAAGATCTGGACATCACTTCGGATGAATACTGGGCGGGCATCGCATATTTGAACCAACTTGGCGCGCGCAGCGAGGCCGGATTGTTGTCCCCCGGATTGGGCTTGGACCGTTACTTCGATATGCGCATGGATGCAGAGGATGCTGCTATTGGCATCGTGAACGGAACGCCTCGGACTATTGAAGGGCCTCTGTACGTGGCGGGCGCACCAGTAGCCCAGGGATTTGCCCGGCTGGACGACGGCAGTGATACGGCTGGCCAAACGCTGATCATGCATGGCACTGTGTTCGATGCGAACGGCAAGCCGGCTCCTGGGGCAACAGTAGAGGTATGGCACGCAAACACCAAAGGCTTCTACTCCCATTTTGATCCCACCGGCGAGCAGAAACCCTTCAATATGCGTCGAACGATTGTGACGGACGCACAAGGCCGCTATAAGTTTCAAAGCATTGTTCCTGTCGGTTACGGCTGCCCTCCGGATGGCCCAACCCAAGCTTTGCTGAATCAACTCGGCCGACATGGCAATCGTCCCGCCCACATTCACTTCTTCGTTTCTGCTGAGGGCCATCGCAAGCTGACCACTCAGATCAATATCGATGGCGATCCATTGGTGAATGATGACTTTGCCTATGCAACCCGGGAAGGACTGGTTCCCCCATTGGTGGAACGCAAAGATGCCGCAAGCTTCAAGGCCAATGGCCTGAGCGGTCCGTTCGCAGAAATCGAGTTCGACATCACGCTCACCGCTTTGGTTGACGGCGTGGACAACCAGCTTGTCGACCGCCCTCGCATGGCGGCCTGATATTTGACCAGGGCCAGACCGGCATCACTTAGACCGGCCCCGCCCTGTTTTTCCGACTGAAAGAAACCGCGACGTTTGTCGCGGCGGATGACCTCACCCCTAAGGATGCACTCCCATGACCACAACCGTATCCGTCGATAAATATGCCGACGTTGAAAAGCTGTTGAACACGGCCTTGCAAGACGACAAGGAAAACGGCGTTTTCCGCTGCCGACGCGACATCTTCACTGATCCAGATCTCTTTGAACTGGAAATGAAGCACATCTTTGAAGGCAACTGGGTGTACTTGGCGCACGAAAGCCAGATACCTGAGATCAACGACTACTTCACCACTTACATCGGCCGCCAACCTATCGTCATCACGCGCGGCAAAGATGGAAATCTGAATGCAGTTATCAATGCTTGTGCTCACAGGGGTGCCATGTTGTGCCGGCGCAAACACGGCAACAAAGGTAGTTTCACTTGCCCGTTCCACGGATGGACATTTGCCAACACGGGGAAGCTACTGAAGGTCAAAGATGAAAAGACCACGGAGTACCCCATTCAGTTCAATACCGGGGGCTCACATGACCTGAAGAAGGTCGCTCGATTTGAAAGCTACAAAGGCTTCTTGTTTGGGAGCTTGAACGCTGACGTCCAACCACTGGAGGACTTCCTGGGCGAAACAAAGGTTGTGATTGATCAAATTGTCGATCAGGCTCCTCACGGCTTGGAGGTGCTTCGCGGTAACTCTACCTACACCTACGACGGCAACTGGAAACTCCAGATGGAAAACGGAAGCGATGGTTATCACGTCAGCTCCGTGCACTGGAACTACGCAGCAACGATGGGGCGCCGCAAAGACGGCGGTACCAAAGCCGTGGATGCCAACGGTTGGAGCAAAAGCGTTGGCGGGGTCTATGGGTTTGAGAACGGGCACATTTTGCTGTGGACCAAAACCATGAACCCAGAAGTGCGTCCGATCTTTGGTCACAAAGAAGAATTGAAAGAACGTCTCGGTGAAGCCAAGGCGGATCTGATTGTGAATCAGACCCGAAACCTGTGCCTCTATCCCAACGTCTACTTGATGGATCAGTTCTCCACGCAGATCCGCGTGACTCGCCCCATCAGTGTTGATCAAACAGAAATCACCATTTATTGCTTTGCCCCCAAAGGTGAAAGTGCTGACGACCGAGCAACACGTATCCGCCAATACGAGGACTTCTTCAATGTGTCCGGAATGGGTACCGCCGACGACCTGGAGGAATTCCGCTCGTGCCAGACAGGCTACGCCGGGAAAGCTGCACCTTGGAATGACCTAAGCCGAGGTGCCCCCTTGTGGGTGCATGGACCTGACGATAACGCCCGAACCATGGGGATGATGCCCCTTATCAGCGGTGGTCGCAGCGAGGACGAAGGGCTGTTTGTCTGTCAACACGACTATTGGGCGCAAACCATGCGCAAGGCCTTGAAAGAAGAACGTGAAGGAGCAAAGGCATGAACCAGCACTACAACGCCGTATGTGCATTTCTGTACCGGGAAGCCCGTTTTCTTGACGATCGTGAATGGGAATCCTGGCTGGCACTTTACGCACCCGACGCTGAATACTGGATGCCTGCATGGGATGACGACGATCAACTCACAAACGATCCACATGGCCAGATCTCATTGATCTATTACCCCAACCGGAACGGCTTGGAAGATCGTGTGTTCCGCATCAAGACGGAACGCTCGAGTGCCTCCATGCCCGAGCCGCGCACGAACCACATGATCACCAACGTGGAGGTTTTGGCCCATACCAGTGACTCACTCGAGGTTCGTTACAACCTGCATACGCTCAGTCATCGGTACAAAGCCACGGATCACTTCTTCGGCTCGATTTTCGTGACGCTCAAGCTGGTCGAAGGCGGTGATTTTCAAATCACTCGCAAGAAGATCGTTTTGAAAAATGACTACATCCGTCAAGTCATTGACGTCTACCACGTCTAAGAAGAAAGGCCCACGATGACCACCTATCGCATCGCCTTGAACTTCGAAGATGGCGTGACCCGTTTCGTGGATTGCGGCGCCCAGGAAAAGGTACTCGACTGTGCATTCCGGCACCGCATCAACTTGCCCATGGACTGTTCAGATGGCGTCTGCGGAACCTGCAAATGCCGAGCGGAGAGCGGTGCCTATGACCTCGGTGATGAATACATTGATGAAGCGTTGACCCACGATGAGGCAGAGAAAGGTTTGGTCCTTACCTGTCAAATGGTTCCGCGATCTGACTGCGTCATCTCTGTGCCGGTTCCTTCTACTGCTTGCAAAACTGGTACGGGGAGCTTCTCAGCGACGCTTGCTGACGTATCCCGACAAGGAGAAGCCGCCTACGAGTTGGCACTAGACGTGCCAAGTGAATCGACTGGCTTTCTTCCTGGCCAATACGTCAATATTGACGTACCTGGAAGCGGTCAGCGCCGATCATATTCGTTCAGTTCTGCTCCGGGCAACTCGCGAATGACCTTCTTGATCAAGCAGGTCACCGGAGGCTTGATGAGTTCTTGGCTGTCCAGTGCCACCGAAAAGGAGGCCCTGACACTCACCGGACCCATGGGTAGTTTCTATCTACGAAGCGTGACACGCCCACTACTTTTCTTGGCAGGTGGCACCGGGCTCGCTCCATTTCTGTCGATGCTGTCAGTCCTTCAGGATCAACCGGCAAATCACAAGATTCACTTGATATACGGCGTCACGCGTGACCAAGACCTAGTTTTAGTTGAACGCTTGGCTGAGTTTGCTCAAGCGATGCCTCATTTCACTTTCACTACGTGTGTTGCAGACAGCCAGACCCGTCATGAGCGACAAGGCTTTGTGACCCAGTACATGCGGCCCGAGTACCTGCACAACGGTGCCGTAGACGTCTATCTATGTGGCCCGCCTCCCATGGTGGACGCAGTTCAGAAGCACTTCAAGACCATCGCTTTGGAGCCTTCGAATTTCTATTACGAGAAGTTCACCCCTAACGCTACAACCGCCCCTTTGGAGAAAGCAGCATGAATACAGAATTTGAAGGCAAAGTGATGTTGATCACAGGCGCCGCGCAAGGCATTGGTGAGCGCGTTGCAGAACTCGCCGCAGCTCGTGGTGCACGGCTAGCTCTAGTAGACCGGTCACCCATTGTGCAAAGTCTGCGCGAACGGCTATCGGCATTTGCAGAGGTCATTGCCATAGAAGCCGATCTGGAGCAATTCGAAGGTGCAGAACAAGCCGCGGAACGCACCCATAAGGCGTTTGGGAGGATTGACATTCTTGTGAACAACGTGGGCGGGACGATTTGGACGAAACCGTTTGAGCACTATGAGCCCAAAGAGGTAGAGGCTGAAATACGTCGCTCTCTGTTTCCCACACTGTGGTGTTGTCGAGCGGTTCTGCCATACATGCTGAAGAAGAAAAAAGGCGCAATTGTCAATGTATCTTCTATCGCCACACGAAGCGTCAATCGCGTTCCCTATGGTGCAGCCAAAGGCGGGGTCAATGCATTAACAGCCTGCTTGGCTTTCGAAAACGGCGAGCGGGGAATCCGCATCAATGCGGTTGCCCCTGGCGGCACTGAAGCCCCCCCCCGCCGGATACCTCGCAACACATCCCGTCTCGGTCGAAAAGACAAGGCGTGGTACCAAGAGATCGTTGATCAAACTGTTTCAAGCACTTTGATGAAGCGCTATGGAACGCTTGATGAGCAAGCTGAAGCCATCCTGTTTCTCGCATCGGACCGTTCGTCATACATCACAGGGACAGTACTTCCAGTCGGTGGTGGCGACCAAGGCTGATCGACAAAAGCACCCCAAACCAAGACAACGCAAAAGCCGGCACCAGTCGGAACATTCAGGAGACAAGCATCATGTTCACCTTCAACACCTATCGTGTCACCCTCATCGCTGCAGCAGCCGTACTGGCTATTCCAGCCTCATACGCCCAGGCACCTGCAAAGCTAAAAGTGGGTTTCATGTTGCCCGCAACCGGAACCTTTGCGGCTCTGGGTACCGCCATTGAAAACGGCTTCCGGCTCTACCTCAATGAGCAAGGTGGGAAACTTGGTGGTCGCGAAGTTGAGTTTTTTAAAGTTGACGACGAGTCTGATCCGTCCAAGGCCATCGACAACGTCAACAAACTCATCAAGCGCGACAACGTCGATGTACTCATTGGCAGCGTTCACTCTGGCGTAGCAATGGCCATGGCACGTGTGGCGAAGAGCTCTGGAACCTTGATGATTAATCCTAACGGTGGAGCGGACGCCATCACCGGTTCGATGTGTGCCGTCAACATCTTCCGCAGCAGCTTCAGCAACTGGCAGCCCGGGTTTGCCATCGGACAGGCCATGGCTGCCAAAGGTCACAAAACAGCTGCAACTATCACTTGGAAATATGCTGCCGGCGACGAAATGGCCAAAGGCTTCAAAGAGGGCTTTGAAAAAGCAGGCGGAAAGGTCACGAAAGAGTTAAACCTTCCCTTCCCGAACGTTGAGTTTCAAGCACTGCTGACTGAAATCGCGTCGGCTAAACCGGACGCAGTGTTTTCATTCTTCGCGGGGGGAGGTGCCGTGAAGTTTGTTAAAGATTACGACAGCGCTGGACTGAAAAAAGTCATACCACTCTTTGGAACAGGATTTCTCACAGACGGCACACTAGAAGCGCAAGGCAGCTCTGCCCAGGGGGTACTTACATCATTGCACTATGCGGACGGTTTGAATACACCTCGCGACAACGCCTTCCGCTTGGCCTACGCCAAAACATTCAAGATGCAGCCGGATGTCTACGCTGTACAAGGCTACGACGCTGCTCAAATGCTGGGAGTAGGCTTAGCGGCCGTCAAAGGTGACGCGAAAAATACAACCGGATTCGCAGCAGCGCTTGTCAAAGCCACGATCGACAGTCCCCGGGGCAAATTCACGATTTCCAAAGCGCATAACCCGATCCAAAACATGTACTTGCGCGAAGTGTCCGGCAAAGAAAACAAAGTCGTGGGTATTGCAAGCAAATCTTTGGAAGACCCCGCTACCGGCTGCAATCTGTAATTTCAAGATTTGCATCCCTAACTACTCTTCCCCAATGGGGAAGGGCTTACGGCGGAAATCACGATGGACATAACCACCTTTTTTATTCAGTGCCTGAACGCGGTGCAGTACGGCTTGTTGCTGTTTCTGGTTGCCTCTGGCTTGACCCTCATATTCGGCATCATGGGCGTGATCAATCTCGCGCATGGCAGCTTCTACATGATTGGGGCCTACATGGCGTTTGCCCTGACACCCATTGTGAACTCCGTATTTGGAGGAGGCTTCTTTGCGGTCCTGCTCGTAGGCGTAGTCCTCTCAGTGTTGCTTGGCTATGTGCTGGAATGGGCCTTTTACAGCTACCTCTACAACCGGGAGCACCTGCAGCAAGTGCTGATGACTTACGGCTTGATTCTGGTTTTCGAGGAATTGCGCAGTCTGTTGGTGGGTGATGATGTCCACGGGGTTCAGGTACCCGACATCTTGGCCGGAACTCTGCAACTGGGGGACATGATGACTTACCCGGTGTACCGGCTGTTTGTCTCCGCCGTCTGTTTGGCACTCGCTGTGGGGATGTACCTTGTCTTCACCCAAACCCGACTGGGAATGATGATTCGAGCAGGTGCCAGCAACCGCGAGATGGTTCAGTCCCTCGGCATCGACATCCAGTTTCTCTACCGGGTGGTGTTTGCGGCGGGTGTTGCGATCGCCGCGTTGGCAGGAATGGTCGCCGCTCCTGTGTCATCTGTGTATCCAGGCATGGGTAACCAGGTGTTGATCATCTGTTTTGTTGTGGTCGTGATTGGTGGCATTGGCTCCATCAAGGGCGCATTTGTCGCCGCACTCATGATCGGTGTGGTCGATACCTTCGGCAAGGTTTTCCTGCCTCAAGCTTCCGGTGTGTTGGTGTACCTGCTGATGGCGGGCATCCTCCTGTGGAAGCCTGATGGTCTATTCAAAGCGGGCTGATGCCATGAATCAAATAGAGAAATCCAAATGGGCCTTTATGGCTGCGTTCTTTGCCATCCTGACAGCAATCCCCCTCTTCAGCGGCAACTTTGGCATTGATCTGGTCAACAAGATCATGATTTACGCCATTTTCGCTCTCAGTCTCGAATTGTTGGTGGGAGGTACTGGACTGGTCTGCTTTGGGCAAGCCGCATTTTTCGGTATAGGGGCGTACATCGCTGTACTTCTTTCGCCGGAATCGGCGTCTGCATCACTGCTCTGGCTCTTGCCTGCCGCAGTGTTTGCCGCCGGTCTGTACGCGCTGGTTGTTGGCTCGCTGTCACTGCGGACAAAGGGCGTGTACTTCATCATGGTCACGCTGGCATTTGCCCAGATGGCTTACTTTGTCGTGCACGACACGCCCTTAGGTGGTGGTTCTGATGGGATATATCTGAACGTGAAACCGCAGCTGGCAAATCTGATTCGACTGGACTCTCCTCTGGCCATGTACTACTTTACGCTGGCCTGCCTAGTGCTCGTTTTTACCTTCCTGGCGGTGTTGTTACGTTCCCGCTTTGGAAGGGCATTGGCAGGTATACGCGTGAATGAACAACGGATGCGTGCAACAGGATTCTCAACCTACCCCTACAAACTAGCTGCTTTCACCTTGTCGGGCTCCATTGCAGGATTGGCGGGTTTTCTGTTCGCAGTGAAGGATGGATTTGTTAATCCTGAAATGATGAGCTGGCACCTTTCGGGAGCAGTGCTGGTCATGATCATCCTTGGTGGACTTGGCCATTTGCGCGGCGCACTGATTGGTGCATTCGCCTTTGCCCTACTCCAAGAATTCTTCAAGGCAGAGGCAATTTTTGGTGATTTTGCAAAACACTGGCATCTGGGCTTGGGGTTGAGCATCATTGCTGCGGTAGCCCTTTTGCCGCATGGGTTGGTGGACTTGCCAGCGCAATTGCGAAGCCGCTTGACCGGTGTCCTGTCAGGCAACGCAGGATCAGACAGTTCAGCCACGCCGAAGGGATAAGACATGAAGCAAAAAGAAATCCTCTTACGCGGCTTGAATATGACCCGACGCTGGGGTGGTCTAGTCGCTGTCAACGATGTCTCCATAGACCTGGAACGCGGCACGATACATTCAGTCATTGGAACAAACGGCGCTGGGAAGTCGACACTGATCAACATGTTGTCAGGTGAATTTGGCCCCTCCAGTGGATCGGTCGAACTGCTGGGCCAAGATGTGACGACATGGCCACAAGCCCGTCGAGCGCGCGCTGGCCTTGGACGCAGCTACCAGAGGAACACCATTTACCCAACCTTCACGGTATTCGAAAACTGCCGCTTAGCTGCGCAAGCGAATGTTCAGAAACCCTGGCAATGGTGGAAAGCTGCTGATACCTGCTCGGCAAGCACCAATGCGGCAAGAGATGCCATCGAACGAGCGGGTCTGGAACACATGCAAGAAAGACTAGCTGGCATGTTGTCACATGGTCAGAAGCGTCAACTCGAGATTGCCATGTGCTTGGCTACAAAACCGCAGGTTCTCTTGCTGGATGAGCCACTCGCTGGCATGGGTGCAGATGAGACCGAGCGAATGTTGAAGTTGCTGGACACACTGCGAAAAGACCATGCGATCTTGTTAGTCGAGCATGACATGGACGCTGTGTTCCGCGTCGCTGACCAGATCACGGTGATGGTCAACGGCACAAAGATCGCTTCAGGCAGCGTTGAATTTATTCGCAATAGCCCAGAAGTTCGAGCAGCCTACCTTGGAGAGGGGCACTGAGATGACAGTAAACGACTTTCTTGTTGACGCGAAAGGTCTACACGCTTGGTACTCATCCAGCCATGTACTGCATGGGATCGACATCCAAATTGCGCGTGGACAGACTGTGGGGCTGCTTGGCCGTAACGGAATGGGAAAAAGCACACTCATTCGCACACTACTGGGACATGTCACGCAACGCGAGGGCAACATCACCCTGTTTGGCCAAGATGCGTCCAAATTCCAGCCACACCAAGTGGCGCGGCTAGGTGTCGCCTACGTACCTGAGGGCCGCGGTGTATTTCCGAATCTAACGGTACGTGAGAATTTGTTGATGTCCGCTCGCCCTGGACACCATGGTCGCAATGATTGGACCTATGAACGAGTCTTGGAAACTTTTCCTCGTCTTGCAGAGCGACTCGGGAATATGGGCAACCAACTCTCAGGCGGAGAACAGCAAATGGTGTCTATAGGCCGCGCCTTGATGACAAACCCTGAACTCATCATCTTGGACGAAGCGACGGAGGGCTTGGCCCCACTCATCGTGAACGAGATCTGGAATGTGATCGCCAATATCCGTGACAGTGGTCTTGCCACCCTGATCGTGGACCGAGACTACCGCCGTGTGTTGGCGCACAGTGATGCAGCCATTGTTTTGCAAAAAGGCTTAGTCGAGCTTGCGGGACCTGCTGAGCAGGTTGCCACAGACTCCTCGTTAACCCGACTGCTGGGTGTCTAAGAGATACCCTTTCTTTTTGGGAAGCACGGCGGTACCCATCATCTTTCTAGAACTTGCAAAGAAAAAGTATATGGAACAACAACTAAGAACAGACAGAGGTGTTTTTCGTATAGCCATTGATGGTGAAACCTCATCGCCGGCCCTCCTCCTTAGCAATTCACTAGGCACTACCTTAGAGATGTGGACGCCACAGGTAGAAAATTTCTCCAAGAATTTCCGCCTGATTCGCTATGACACGCGTGGCCATGGCGGCAGTCCACTGACAAATGGGCCTTACGATTTCGATGGATTGGGACAGGATGTACTCGCCATCATGGACGCACTTGAAATCCAACGTGGAATGTTTTGCGGGCTTTCCATGGGTGGACATACGGGCCTCTGGCTTGCCATCAATGCTGCAAAGAGATTTCAAGCTATTGCAGTGTGCAACAGCGCTGCGCGAATTGGAACCGTCGATGCTTGGAAGGACCGCGCGGTAACTGTCCGGCAAGGCGGCGCAACAAGTATGCGAGCTTTGGCAAAATCTGCGCCAAGCCGGTGGTTTACCGAAGAGTTTATTGCCAAGAGACCTGACATCGTAGAACTTACGCAGCGAGGCCTTGCGGATGTCTCCCCTGAGGGCTATGCGGCCTGTTGTGACGCCCTTGCAATATCTGATTTGCGGGGTGGTCTAGCCGGAATCGACACTCCCATGTTGCTACTGGCTGGTCTTTACGATCCTGTTACCACTGTGATGGAAGCCCAACAGATCCAGTTGCAGGTTCGCCACTCACAACTGAAGACGATTGCAGCTTCGCATCTCTCCAACATTGAAGCGCCATCAGAGTTCTCGACCATTGTGGAGAGATTCTTCTCCCAACAGACCTTTTCAAGCTAACCGATAAGAGGAACACATGCTTCATCTTGTGCACATGACTGTGAGTATCCCCGATAATTTGCCCACGGCAGAGGCTGATCGAATCAAAGCAGAGGAAAAGGCCTACTCTCAAAACTTGCAGAAGTCAGGGAAATGGCCACACCTGTGGCGTGTCGTTGGTGAGTACGCGAATTACAGCGTTTTTGACGTTGAGAGTAACGACGAGTTACACGACTTGCTGAGCAAACTGCCGCTGTTCAAATACATGAAGATTTCGGTAACGCCACTAGCCCAGCATCCGTCCTCGATCCGATAGATCCTCAATCACGCAAGAAAAGAGCTAGATTGAGTTGGCAGTACACCAGCCACAACACTGTCTTGCCCCTGGGGGCCAACGACGTCCTTCAACGCATGGTGCATGAGAGCAAAGGCGGCATACACGGGCTTGAGCTTGGCGTTCTCCTCCTTCAGCTCTTGCAAATGAGAAAGACGCGGCACAGTCATCCCAGTCGAACTGACTCTTCCACTTGTAGTGAGTGCGTTCGCTAACGCCGCGCTTCCTGCAGGTCTACCCGACCTCGGCTGCCAATTCACCCTTTTTCAAGATACCGACAATTTGAATTTCACTGAACTTTGATTTCTTCAAGTAGAGACTCCGCTGGGGGATTTTCTCTACTCCTAACTTGCTCAAGTTTTCAAGGAAGCTTCAAGCCCCGTTTGCTGAATCGCAATGCCGCTGACTCGGGCTTTTATCGTCAAACATCAGCCCAAGCCGAGACGACCCAACTGAGAAACTGCATTCTGAGTGCTACGGGAGTGCTACATCTATATATTCAAAACTCGTAAGTTATTGAATTGAATATACATTTTTACGACTATCGGCCCAATCCATCATCGGGGCGACGGA